>DASQBH010000369.1:0-3177 GCA_035635315.1 Longimicrobium sp. | reverse complement strand
GGGCGCCCGGCGTTCCGGGCCCGTGCGGGCCCGGAGCGCCAGGCCCCGACCGGGGGCGCCGCGGGGTGTGGCGAATTGACGTTATTCGCGTTGAATGCCGGTGTAAAGCGTTTTGTTATCCCCTTGCAAAACGGCAGTTTAGGGGAGGGGCGATCCGGACTTCGGGGAGCGTGCAAGTCCCGGAGTGTGGCCCCGTCGCAACGGGTGCATCACGGTCGCATCAGGATGCAGACCGTCCGGCGCGGAGCCGCTCCAAAGGCGGACAACTCTCCCCGTTCCGCACCCGAACATTGCCCGAAATATCGGCGCAAACGGTGCAGGATGGTGCGGAGGAACGCGGTCTCGGGGGTGGCATGCCGTTGCGGATGCGCATCACTGAACCAATGTGATGCACGCCGGCGGATCCCCGTCGGTCCGGCTCTCCCGGCCGGGCTCACCGGCCACGCGCCTGGTGGGAACGTGTGCGATCAGGCCGGCATCGGGGCACCGGCCCGCTCCGCCGCGCGGGGCTTGATGCCGTACGCGGCGGCGAGCATGACGGACGAGACGACGACGTGGGGAAGGTTGAGCATGATGTCGCTCATCCACGGCAGGTCGTTCACGAAGCCGTTGAGCAGCCAGAAGGTGGCGTCCAGGGCGTAGTAGGAGCCGAAGGTCACCAGGAACAGGCGGCTGGCCCGCTCCGAGTGCAACGCGGCCGCGAACGCCGCCAGCGCGGTAAGGCCGTGGGTGATGTCGTCGATGGCGCTGATGGCGAACGCGCCGAACATCATGCGCTCGTGCCCCTGGTGCGGGGAGATCCCCGGAATCCACCCCAGCAGCACCACGATCGTCCCGAACAGCCCCGCGCCGAATGCCACCTTCCTGAGCATCATCCCTCCTGGTGTGATGTGTAAGAGCGGACTCCGAGGTCTGCCCCCTCCGTGCTCAGCCCTCCGCGCTCGTAGACATCAGGGCGCTTCGGCTGGCCCCGAGGTCCGCCCCCTCCGCTCGCTTAGGCTCGCACCTCCCCCAAAACTGCTGGGGGAGGTTTGGGTTGCCGATGGTTCCGAGGTTCGGCGACAGGCATCCGGCTGCGTCCGCGGGGTGCCCCTCCCCCGGCCCCTCCCCGTTCGTTCCTCACGGAGAGGGGAGAATTCGATCGTGCTCCGGCAAGGTGCGTCGCACCTCCCTCCCCCGCGCAGTTTGCGGGGGAGGGCCGGGGAGGGGGGCGGCCCACCATCCCGCGCAGAACCCTCCCAATCATTCTGCACTCAGCCCCACATCAACCTCCCCCAGGGGTTTTTGGGGGAGGTGCGAGCCTAAGCGAGCGGAGGGGGCGTGCCCCTCGCGTCGCCGTCTGCCGAAATCAGTAGTCGTACACGTGGTCCACCACCATCCGCCGCTCCGCCTGCACGCGCCGCAGGAACGGCAGCAGGTCGCGGGTGCGCACCGTGAGTACGGGGCGGATGCGCCGCGCGTCGGTGGGGAGGGGGAGCGCGTACAGGAACTCCGCCTCCGGCCCCACGTACCGCCAGTCGCGCGGCGCCACGCCCGTCACCACCACGTCGTCGTTCCCCGCGATCTCCACGATCGGCACCGTGTCCCCGCGCGCCGCGGCGTCGCGCATCAGCTGCCAGAACGGATCGTAGCGCGTGACGGTGACCAGGGAGTGCGCGGGGCCGATCGGCCGCCGCTCCAGCACCCGCGCATCCCCGCGCGCCAGCGACGCGGTGTCGCCGTAGACCACGGCGCCGATGCGCAGGTCCTGCGGCGCGTACGCGGCACCGGTGGCGCCGCCCAGCATCCAGGCGTACACGCCCTTGACGCCGTACTCCACCGTGAGCGACAGGCGCCGCTCCCACTTGCGGACGGGGTGGCGGCCCCAGAGCGGCACGTCGCTCCACAGGCCGCGCAGCTTGGCGCCGAACGGGTACTGGTACCAAGGGATGTTGTGGATGAACCTTCCGTAGTCCGCCGCCACCTGGTGCGCGTAGCGGTCCTCGTCCGTCATCCGCCCCCCCGACGTCCACGCGCTCACCCGGCCGATGGTGTTCTCGTACGCACCCTTGAGCGCGTACTCCACCGAGTAGCTCACGCCGATCACGCCCAGCATCAGCGAGTACTGGCCGTTGCCGGGGTTCTCCCTGCGCGACGCGCGCGCCACCTGCCCCCAGTTGTGCCAGTACTGGCCGATCGACCGCGCGTAAGGAAAGCCGTGCGGCAGCCTGTCCCGCGTCCACGCGCCGTACTCGTCGGCGCTGTAGACGATGAACCACTCGGGGTGGGCAAGAAAGCTCTGCGACTCCGGCCGTTCGTATCCCTCCACGCGCGACAGGACGGCGCGCTCTTCGGGGCCGGGCTCCATCCGCGCGGGACCCGCGGGGTCGTATCGATCCCACAGCTTGTTGCGAAAGCGGTTGCCGGGGTCCAGCCGCCGCTTGAGGGCGAAGAACTCCGGCGCGCGCGGGTAGGCGCGGCGGAACTGGTCGGGCGTGGCGTGCGGCTGGTAGGGCAGGTACCAGCTGCCGCGGACGGCCAGCGCCGCGTCCGCCATCTCCCGCGTCCACTGCGCCACCTTCGCCCGCCCCTCGCCGTCCGTGCGTTGCTTGTACCAGACGACGAACGCGAACTTCTCCTCCCCCGCCCACGCCAGCAGCGAACCGGGGTCCGTCGTGGCGTGGCGGATGGAGACGTTGACCACGTTCACGTCGTGCCTGCGAAAGATCTCCCGCATCCGCGGCACGAATGCGTCGAACTGGCCCACGGGGATGAAGTACTCCTGCAGCACGTACGTGTACTTCTCGCGGCTCGTGGGCTCCAGCTCGCGGACGTCGTAGCTCGCCTCGTAGTTGCGCCAGACGACGGGGTTGCCGCGGTAGAGCCACGGATCCAGCACGTGCTCGCGGATCTCCTTGCCCCCCGGCCACCCCGTGACCACCGTCTGCCCCCAGCGGCTGGCGGGGTACGACGCCTTGCGCGGCATCAGCCGGTCGGGGATGGTGACGGAATCGGCCGTCTGCGTGAAGGTGACGGCGCTCACGCGGTCGTACTCGTTGGGGTAGATGTCGGCGTTGTGAAAGACGACCGTCTCGCGCCCCGCGACGGCGCGGCGGAACCAGGCGGCGTACTCCGACACCGGCATGGTGACGCGGGTGCGGCGGACGCGCACGTTGTCCGCCAGTTCCAGCGTGGCCT
>DASQBH010000368.1:0-4357 GCA_035635315.1 Longimicrobium sp. | reverse complement strand
CGCGCCCTGGCCGACGGCAACCGCGCGTACGAGGAGCGCTTCGGCCACATCTACCTCGTTTGCGCCACGGGCAAGTCGGCGGACGAGCTGCTGGCGATCCTCACCGCGCGGCTGGACAACGAGCCCGAAGCCGAGCTCCGCGTCGCCGCCGGCGAGCAGGCGAAGATCACGCGCCTGCGCCTGGAGAAGCTGCTCGCGTCGGTGGGGTGAGGCGGGGCCGCCCCGCGGAACCGACGCCTCATTCCCGGGCGGGTGAACCCGCGGCTGGAACAGCGGAAAGCCCCGCAAACCGCGCGGGGCTTCAACTGAACGGGGCCGAGGGTGTGCACACGGTCAGCGTACGGCACGAGCGGTCCGCGCAGGCGGACATCACGTTTTTCCAGCCGCGAATTCATTCGCCGGGCGGGGGGCTGGCACAAAGCCACGATCAGACGCTCGATCCGCCTGCGATGTGTCGTCGGCCCGCACCTTACCCGGGCGGGTAAACCCGCGGCGGAGCATCCCCGTCGGGCGGGACGGCACCGGCTCCGTTATGCGGACGCGTCAGAATCCCGTGCCCGTCTTTTCCTCAATCCATCGAACGAAAAATGATCTACGGCCTTGCTCCGGCCTTGTCCGGCGGCGAGGGCCTGGTTTGTAGTTCATCCATAAGTGCATTTATGGCAACGTATTGCGGAACAATGGCCGTGCGGCGGGGCGGGGGCGTACCCTTCGTTCGCCGGACGCGCGCAAATCTCTGGCGCGGGGTGGGTTAAACCCCAGGTGGCAATTGGGCACGGACCCTGCATTCCCGCGGCGCGACGGCGGTTCCAGGGGGGACCCGTCCGAGATCCACCTGAGCGTGGGGGGAAGTCATGGGTATCCTGTGGATGATCATCATCGGCCTGGTGGCCGGTGCCATCGCGAAGTTCATCATGCCGGGGCGCGACCCGGGCGGCATCATCGTCACCATCCTGCTGGGCATTGCCGGCTCGGTGGTGGGCGGCATGCTGTTCGGCGGCAGCGACAACCGCGTGGGGCTGATCGGCAGCGTGGTGGGCGCCCTGATCCTGCTGCTGCTGTACCGGCTGCTGGTGGGCCGCCGCCGCACCAACATCTAACCCCTAACGGTTCCGGAGGCGCGCCATGTCGGTCAGCAGCATGAAGGACCTGCTCAAGCACGAGCTGGGCGATCTGCTCTACGCGGAGCAGCTGATCCTCAAGATGCTCGGCACCCTTACCCGTGAGGTAAAGAACCCCGAGATGCTCGCACGCGTGCAGGAGCACATCGGGGAGACCGAGGAGCAGGTCCAGCGGCTCCGGCGCGCCTTCGAGGCCATCGGCGAAAGAGCCAAGGCCGAGACGTGCGAGGCGGCGGTGGGGCTCAAGGAAGAGCACGACTCGTTCAAGAAGGACGAGAACCCCTCCAGGCAGCTGCTCGAGGCGTTCGACCTGGGCAACAGCCTGCGGGTGGAGCACTACGAGATCGCGGGGTACCGCTCCGCCATCGCCGTGGCCACCGCCATGGGCGAGCGCGAGGTGGCCGCCCTGCTGGGCGAAAGCCTGCGCGAGGAAGAGGCCATGGCCTCCTTCATCGAGCGCAACTCGGTGCGGGCGCTCAAGGCCCTGGGTGCCGGGATCGACCTGGCCACCGGCGCGGCGGAGGTGCAGTTCACCGCGGCCTCGGAGAGCGGCTCGTCGCGCGGAGGCGGCGGTTCGTCGTCGAAGTCCGGCGGCTCGTCCAGCAAGTCGGGCTCGTCCGCACGCTCCTCCGGCGGAAGCCGGAGCAACGGCCGCAGCACGGCGGATACGGGGAGCCGGTCGTCCTCGTCCGGCAGCAAGTCGTCGGGGAGCAAGTCGGGCGGCAGCAAGTCGTCCGGTGGAAGCAAGTCGTCGGGAGGCGGCAGCAAGTCGTCCGGCGGTGGCAGTAAGTCGTCCGGTGGAAGCAAGTCGTCGAGCGGCGGCAGCAAGTCGTCCAGCGGCGGCAGCAAGTCCTCCGGCGGCAGCAAGTCGTCGAGCGGCGGCAGCAAGTCCTCTGGCGGCAGCAAGTCGTCCAGCGGTGGCAGCAAGTCGTCCGGTGCCAGCAAGTCGTCGGGAGGCAGCCGCACCACGGCCGATCGCTCGTCGGGAAGCAAGAGCGGCGGCTCGTCCAGCAAGTCGGGCGGATCGTCGTCGAAGTCCGGCGGCGGCAGCAAGTCTGGCGGCGGCAGCAAGTCTGGCGGTGGCAGCAAGTCCAGCGGCAGCAAGTCCGGTGGCAGCAAGTCGGGCGGCGGCAGCAAGTCGGGCGGCGGCAGCAAGTCCAGCGGCAGCAAGTCGGGTGGCAGCAAGTCCGGCGGCGGCTCGCGCTGACGGAGCGGCTCGGGCGCACGCCTGACGCACCTCGCAGGACGCTTTCGAGGCCCCTTCCCCGCTGTCCGGGGAAGGGGCCTCGGGCGTTCCGGGAGCGGGAGTCCACCTGAGAGGACACCGCGGGCCGATCTCCGCGCCTTTTGGGCCCTGCGAGTGACAAAAACCCCTTCCGGGGCCTGGGAAATGGGGCGCGCGGCAGCAATGTGCCTCCATGTGGAATGTAGTTAAAAAAGGGGGGTTTACATCGAATTTCGGTATTCTTTCGCTCAAGTCGTTTGTTTGCAGCGAAAAGCCAGTGTTGATGCGCATTTTCGGGCCGACACAGGCCGAAAACATGCTATCTTCAATTGACACAACGCTTTGTAGCAGGTAGATTGGAAGAAGTTGAATGCCCCTAGCATGGCGGAGCGCGGCGGTCCCGGAATGATCGGCCGCGTTCGTCGTGTGAAAGACAGGAGACGGAATCTGGTGAAGGAATACGAAAGCCGTTCGTCGCGCGGCGTGTCGCGTAACGCCCCGCTGCGCAATGACTTCCGTTCGCTGGTGCGATCGCGTCCCGTGCAGGCGATCCTGCTGGGGTGCGCGGTCCTTCAGGGCGTTGCCACCGCCACGGGCACGGGCCCGGTGGGCGAGGACGGCAAGCCGCGCCGCGGGGTGGTGCAGTCGGCGGTAAAGAGCGCCGCGGCCCTGGACGTGGCCCCGGTGGTGGTGCGGGCCCCGCAGCGCGTGGCGCACGCCGCCGCCGAGGCCGAGGCGGACCGCCTGGCCGACCAGTACCGCGCCCGGGGGTACCGGATCTCCGACAAGCTGGCGCAGCTCATCTACACCACGGCGGTGGAGAACGAGATCGAGCCCGAGATCGCCTTCGGCCTGGTGCGCACGGAGAGCGAGTTCAAGGACTACGCGACCAGCCGCGTGGGGGCCATCGGCCTTACGCAGCTCATGCTGCCCACGGCCCGCTGGTTCAAGCGCGACGCCACCGAGAACGACCTGCGCGACTCGGAGACCAACCTGGAGATCGGCTTTCGCTACCTGGGCGAGCTGATCGACCGCTACGACGGCGACCTGCACCTGGCGCTCACCGCGTACAACCGCGGCACCGGCACGGTGGACCGCGTGCTGGAGAAGGGCGGCAACCCCGACAACGGGTACGCCGGCAAGGTGATGGGCCGCGGCTGAGTCCAGGCCGTTCCAATGGATGGAGGAAGGGGCGCTCCCGATGCTGATCGGGGGCGCCCCTTCCTTCGTCTCGGCGCCGGAGAGCGGACCCGCGCGAACGAAAGGCTTGACACGGCGGGTGCTGGTGGTGAAAATACACCATGTGGTTGTTTTCCACCATCAATCCTCCACGGGTATCCATGCACGACCCGTATGCCGGCCTGAGCCGCCGCGAGCGGCAGGTGATGGACGTGATCCACCGGAAGGGGCGCGCCGCCGTCGCCGACATCGAGGCGGAGCTCCCGGATGCGTCGTACGACTCCGTGCGCGCCGCGCTGCGGGTGCTGCGGCAAAAGGAGCTCATTCGCCACGAGCACGACGGCAAGCGCTACGTCTACGTGCACGCCGCGCCGCGCGACCAGGCGGAAAAGCGCGCGCTGCGGCACGTGGTGGACACCTTCTTTCAGGGATCCAGCGCCCGCACCCTGGCGGCGCTGGTAGAGATCACCGACGCCGACGTTCCGGACGACGAGCTGGAGCGGCTGGAGCGGCTGATCCAGGCCGCCCGTCGCAAGGGAGGCGCACAGTGAGCGGCGCCGTCTTCGCCTTTCTGCTGGCCTACGCCGCCAAGGCCACGCTGATGCTCGCGGCGGCCGCGCTGCTGGCGGCGCTCCTGCGGCGCGCCGCGGCCGAAACGCGGGCCCTGGTGTGGAGCGCGGCGCTTGCCGGCGTGCTGCTGCTGGCCCCCGCGCACCTGCTGCTTCCGCGCTGGTCGCCGCCCGTGCTGCGCACGCTGGCCGTCGACGCCGCGGCCCCGCGTGGGACGCCGGACGCCGTCCCAGCGCACCGCACGGCGCCGGGGGCGGATGCC
>DASQBH010000367.1:0-2469 GCA_035635315.1 Longimicrobium sp. | reverse complement strand
CCTGCTGCGGTACGTGGGGTACTTCGTGGCGCTGCTGCCGCTTGGGCTGGGGTTCCTGTGGATGTTCTTCGATGCCCGCAAGCGCGGCTTGCACGATGTGATCGCGGGAACGATGGTGGCCCGGACGGCTGCACCGCCGCGCCCTGCTGCGCGCGATGCCGCGGCGTCCGTTGCGCCGGGCGCGGCCTCGCGGGCGGGCGCGGAGCGGGTGCCGGTGCCGCGGATCTTTCCGGGCGGGTTCGGGCCCTGGGGCCGCGCCGCCGCCCCGGAGGGCCATGCATCGCTGCTCTGGATTCGCGATGACGTGCTCTTCATCGCCGAGGTCGACCGGCAGAATCATCCCGGCGCGATGGCCGCCGTTGCCGCGGGCGATCCCTTTCCCGGACGTGCGGTACCGCTGGGCGCGCTGCACAGCGTTGCGGGGCTCGCGGATGCGGCCGATGCCGAGATCACGTTCGCGGTGGAAGACGGTGGCAGCGAAACGATGGCTGCCGCGCTCGCCTCGCCCGCCGAGCGGGACGAGCTGATGGGGGCGCTGCTCACCCGCATGGGGAGCGGATGGGCGCGCATGGTGGAGCGCGAGGCGCGCGGACCGCTGCTGTGGGAGGGGCTCAAGGCTGCTGCCGCGATCCTGCTGGTGACGGTGGTCATACTGGGCGTCATCAGCACCGGCAACGTCGATTCGCTGCAGACGGAGGGGAGGAGCGGTCTGGTGCTGGCGGTGCTCGTGCTTCTGGGCATGCTTGCGGGAGCCGAGTGGGTGATCGGGATCGCGGGCGTGCTGACGGGGCTGTGCGCCCTGTACATGATCGCCGTTGTCGCCGCACCGCCGGAGCGGGTCGCTCTACGGCGCGCCGTGGGCGCGCGCGACGCTTCGGAAGCCCACCCGCGGGCCGTGTACGGATGACGTGAGCCGGCGCCGCCGGCCTTCTCTCCGTTGTCCGCGGGACTGACGTGAAGGAAAAGAGGGCGCGGATGAGAGCTTCATCCGCGTCCTCTGTCTTTTCCTCCGCATCCTTCGCGTGACGCTGTCCGGCCTGCGCGCTCGCATCAGCGCCGGAGGGCCAGCCAGTCGGCCAGCATGTCGACGTAGCCTGGGGCGGTGACCGGCCACCCGCCGGGACCGGGCGGCAGGCGGAAGCCGTGGTCCGCGCCGGGGAAGATGCGGACGGTGACGTCGGCATCATTGCCGTTCCGCAGCACGGCGGCGGCGATGCGGGCGGCGCTTTCCGCGGCGGGCACGCGCGGGTCTTGGGCGCCGTACATCAACAGCACCGGAACCCGGACGCGCGCCCACCACTCCAGCGGCTGGTAGCGGGCGAACGCCCGGGAGAACGACCAGTAGGCGTCGTCCGCGGGCGGCGGGGCGAAGAACCAGGGCCGGTCCCGCAGCGCGGCGGCGAGCGAATCGAGCCGCGCCCTGGGACGGCCGTGGTACGCCACGGACACCAGCTCGGCCGCGTACTCCCCGGCCTGCGCCGAGTCGGCCGCGGTGGGCGCCCGGGGGTGCACGGAGCTCAGGATGCTGAAGATTTCCGTTGAATCCATCGGCACGCCGGCCGCCGCCGACGCGATGACGAACGCCACGTGCTGCGACCGCGCGGCGACCAGCGGCGCCAGCGTTCCCCCCTGGCTGTGGCCGTGGATGCCGATGCGCCGGCGGTCGACGGCCGGCTCCTGGAGCAGGCGCGCCACCGCGGCGGCGCCGTCGGCCGCGAGGTCGTCGGGCGTGGCCTGCCGCCAGTCGCCCGAGGAGCGGCCCACGCCGCGCTTGTCGAAGATCAGCGCCGCGACCCCGCGGCTGGCCAGCCGGGTGGCCAGGTAGCGCGACGCCCACCGGCCCTCGGCGCCGGAGCCGTGCAGAAACACCACGGCGGGAAAGCCGGTCCCCGTCGCCGGGAGGATCAGCGAGCCGGCGAGCGTGGCGTCACCGCTGGGAAACGTGATCTCCCGTTCCGCAAAGGCGGGCCCCGCGTCGGCGGCGCGGGCGTACGCAAAGCTGCCGCTGCTCTCGCCCTCGCGCAGCACGCCGCTCAGGGAATCGCCGCGGAGGGTGCCGGTGAACACGGTGGTGGTGCGGTCGCCGCGCAGCGTGAGGGTCACGTTGCAGCACCCCTGCACCTGCACGTCGGCGAAGGGAATGCCGCCCACGCGCAGCCGGTCCGAGTCGAAGGTCGCGGTGTACTGCCCCGCCGCCGCGTCGTGCCTGACGTGCATCGTCACGGCCATGGTGTCGCCCGCGCGCGCCCACCACCCCTCCCACTCCCCCGCCAGCGGCGCCTGCGCCGCGGCGGGGAGCGTGATTGTGCACAGTGCGACGAGACTCGCGAGAACACGCATGGTGGGCTGCTTCGTTAGCGACGCACGCCTACTCCTCTTCGCCAGCTTGGTAAACTGAACCGCCGGTCCTTGAGGCCCCCGGCCGCCGGAACCGCGCCGGCGGGGATCTCCCTGTAGAAACGGTATAAC
>DASQBH010000366.1:0-3783 GCA_035635315.1 Longimicrobium sp. | reverse complement strand
AATCAGCCGGTTCAGCAGCGCGCCCACGCCCGTTGCGCCCGCGAGCAGGATCGTGAGCATGATCAGGACGAGCACCAGCAGGAGCAGCAGGCTGCGGACGGCGTTCATGGATTGGGAAACCGGGTTCGGGCGCGCGTTTCGGAACGAGAAGTAAACAGAATGCGCGCTCCCGCCGTCCTTCGCAACCCCGGGTACGGTCGGGGCTTCTCCGGAGATCAGCCGTCCCTTCTCCCGTATCCGCTACAACCAGCCCAGGATGCGGGAGTGGATGAACCCCCAGATCACCATCACGGCCAGGAACGCGACCACGATGAACCAGCCGATCGGCGAGTCGCTGGGCGGAAAGAGCCGTGCGAAGTTCATCCCGTAGATGCCGGCCACGAAGTTGGGCACCATGATGATGACGGTGACGGCCGTCAGCCGCTTCATGATGAGGCCCAGCCGGTTGAAGGCGTAGAACACGTGCACGTCCAGCGCCGCCGCCAGCAGGTCGCGGTAGGTGTCCAGCTCCGCCATCACGTGGACGGCGTGGTCCTGCACGTCGGCAAAGTACGGACGCAGGGCGGCGGGGACCACGTCTTCGCGGCGCAGCACCTCGGCCAGCACGTGGGTGGTGGGCGCCAGCAGCCGGGGCACCCGCAGCAACTCCTCGCGCAGGGCGAACAGGTTGGCGGCGGCGTCCTCTCCGCCGGTGAAGATGGCGCCCTTGATGGCGTGGATCTGCTCGCGGATGCGGTCCTCCACGCCGAAGTAGCCGTCCACCAGGCTCTCGAACAGCGTGTACGCCAGGGCGGCCACGCCCAGCGCATGCCGCCCGTCGTGGTGCGTCCACCGCTTGCGCGCCTTGTCCAGCACCGCCAGCACGGCGGGGACGCGGCGGTGGATGGTGACCAGGTAGTTGGGCCCCCAGAACAGGTTGAGCTCGGCGGGCGAGAACGTGCCGCCGGTGTGCTCGGCGGCGTAGACCACGATGAAGTAGTAGCCGGCGTACGCGTTGCACCGCGGCCGCTCATGCGGCGTGGTCACCTCCTCCAGCGCCAGCTCGTGAAAGCCGAACACCCCGCGCAGCAGCTCCACCTCCTCCGGGCCGGGGTCGCTCACGTCCAGCCACAGCCGGTTCTCCGGCCTCGCCAGCAGGTCCGCCAGCCCCTCCACCCCCACCTCCGCCGGCGCCCCGTCCCCGCCCGCGTCCACCACCAGCCGCATCGTTCCCATGTGGCCTCCCTGCGGTGAGCCCACGCGCTGAACCCGGAGGTGCATGGTCGGGCGCGGACGTCCGTGGCGCAACGGTCTCGTGTGGGTGTGCGGCGCGGCCGTTCCCCGGCAGGCGCTGGAGCGGATCGCAAGGAACTGGACGTGGCGCCTGCCGCGCGGCACTATGCAGGGCGAGGCCGAGCCGTTCCCCCGCGCCCGCATCCCGTCATGTCCGCTCCCGCCATCCCCGCCACCCTCGCAGAACCCGTAGGCGCGGCTGTCCACGCCGCATCCACCGCCGCCGCCGCATGTGCCTCGTGCGGCGCGGCGCTGCTGGGCGAATTCTGCCATGCGTGCGGAGAGCGGCGCGTGCGGCCGGACGAGATGACGCTGCGGGTGTTCGCCGGCGACGTGGCGGCGGAGGTGGGGAACCTGGACGGGCGCACGCCGAGGTCCATCGCGTATCTGCTCACGCGGCCCGGGTTTCTGACGGCGGAGTATCTGGCGGGGCGCCGCCGGGGGTACGTGGGTCCGCTCAAGCTGTTCGTGGTTGCGTACGCGCTGGTGCTGCTGGGGAGCGCGCTGGCGGCCCGTTCCGGGACGGCGGTCGCCGAGCGGCTGCCGGAGGGGTCGTGGATGCGCCGCCTGCTGAACGCCATCGCCTCCCGCCACGGCTGGTCCGCGGGAGAGGCGCTGGAGCGGCTGAACGCGGTGGTGCTGAGCCACATGGGATGGCTGCAGCTGCTCATCCCCCTGCTGTTTGGCGCCGCCGTCGCGCTGGTGTTCGTGCGGCGTCGCCGCGGGTTCGTGGAGCACGTGGTGTTCGCCGCGCACGTGGCCACGTTTCAGTGCGCGCTCAGCCTGCTCCTGATGCCGGTCGCCGTAGGCGCGGAGCGGCTTCCGCAGGCCGTCGTCAGCGTTGCGGGGGCAGGGATGATCGGGGTGATGGGGTGGTACCTGTGGCGGGCCGTGGCGCGCGTCTACGGCGACACGGGGTGGCGGGGCGCCCTCCGCGCCGCGGCGCTCCTGGTGGGCTTCAACCTGGCGCAGGGGATTGCGGGCGCGATCGCGCTCTGCACGGCCGTCGTGGCGCTGCTCTACTTCTGAGACGCGTCAGCGCCCGTCTGCGTCCGTGAGCGCGCGGAACGCCTCCAGCGCGGCGCGCTCGGCCCAGCACTCCGCCAGGCGCCCGTCCCGCACTCGCCAGATGGCGATGCCGGTAAAGGACACGGGGCGTCCGTCCGCCGGCAGGCCGAAGATCCCGTGGTTGCGCCCCGTGCAGAGCCACCGGGAAACAACCCGCTCCCCCGACGCGTCGGCGAACACCTCCAGAATCTCGTTCCGCGCGTCCTCCAGCACGGTCTGGAAGTTCTTCACCCACGCCTTGAACGTGTCGCGCCCGCGGATGGAGGAGCCGGCGGAGTGGATGACGTAATCCTCCGTCATCAGCTCGTCGATGGCATCCAGGTCGTGCGCGGGACCCCACACGCGCGAAAGGAACTCGATGGCCAGCCGCGCGGCTTCGGGACGGGCAGGGGGATCGGGGGGCGTCTTCATGGATGGGTGGTGAACGGGCAGCGTCGTGTTTTCGGGTCGTGGGGCGGGCGGTTCCGCCAGGACCTGCCGGGCAGAGACTTCAGGTCTGCCGAACTCGCCGCCACCTGAAGTTGATGTCCATGGGCCGGGGGCATGGAGGGGGACCCGTGCCCGTGGCAATGTTGCACGCGGGAGCAACGGTCGTGATCAGCGGAACGGGAAACGTGTCGGGTCCCTTGGAGGTCACCAGGCACACGGCCGGAAGCGCGGAGTCGAAGGATCCTTCGCACCGCCAGTTTCCCCATCGCAGCGTGTAATGGTGTGTCCTGCCCACGTGCTGCCCAAGCTGCAGAAACCTGATCCATATCTGTCCAGTGTAGTCGACCGGCAGGAAAGCGGTGTGGTGTTCCGTGAAGTCGACACCAATGCGTTCGGCAATGGCTTTCGCCATCGCGGGTGCATCGCCGTTCCACCGCAGGTACAGCTTGTCCCTCAACAGTGGAAAGTGCTCGCAGAACGTTTCATGGGGCACGGAAACCAGCGGCAGGACCCTTACGACCCCGGATGCGGCTTCGGCGCTCAGGGCGCTCTGCAACTCGACCCGCGGCCAGCTTCGGCCCAGAAAGTTTTCGGTGACAATCGCGACCACGTAGCTCGAGATCGCCAGGCCCTCGTTGATTCTGCTCGTGATTGGATCGCCGATGAGGATCTCCGCCTCATCGAGCCAGCACGTAACTCCAAAGCTGCGTAGCGCCGCGGCAAGCGGCCGTACGATGGTGTCCTTGTCGGCGTGTGCATGACACAGGAAAACGTCGCGGGCGTCAGCCATGATGCGCAGTATGAACGAGGTTGGATCAACGGAGAGTCCCCTGCCGGGCGTGGGAGGATGTACCCCCGTACATCAACATCACCGCCCGCCGAAGCCCGCGATGCGGATGTTGGTCATCCACACCGGGATGTTCTGGTCCAGCAGCGTGGGGTCTTCCACACCGGCAAAGTGCACCTTCAGCCGGTTGCCGCGGCCCAGCTGCATTCCTTCGTCGTTCGCCGCGC
>DASQBH010000365.1:0-5059 GCA_035635315.1 Longimicrobium sp. | reverse complement strand
GGCGAAAGAAGGTTCAGAGGCCCGCGACAGCGCGATGCTGATCCGCCGCGCCGCTCGCTTCGGCTACCCGCGGGCGTGGCGGGAACTCGGGATACAGGCGGATGGCATCGAACTCGTCCAGGAGCGCATCCACATATCCGTCGATGATCCGCTGGGTTTCCGGAGCGTCGCCGCGCTCGCGCGCCATCCGCTCGATCTCTTCCGCCGCTCGAACGTTCGCGACAGCTGCCGCGTGAAACAGCGTCCCACGCAGCCGATCCCGTTCCTCCACCACGCGCCGGCGGTCCGACTCTTCGTAGAAATACAGCGGCCGCGGGTGCGTGTCGCTCAGAACCGCCACCAGCCCGTGCAGCGCACCGTTTAGAGAATCCCACGCGCGTTGCAGATGTCCGTTCTCCGGCGCCACCAGCAATTCGATCTGCTCGCGGGAAAGCGGTTGATATTCGGGCCTGGTCATGCCTCCACCTTCGTCTCGAGAAACACCAGTGCCGTCATGGGATGCATGCGGATGGAGCCCTCCAACTCACCAATCACGACCTGCCGGAAGTACTCGTCGCGCTCGTTGTCCACGAACAGCAGATCGAACTCGGATTCGCGCAAGTCGCTGACCAGCACCTCGCGAGAGCCCCGCAGACCGGAGTTCGCGACGATCTGCCGGGCGGCCGGAATGCGGTCGATCTCCACACGATAGAGCACGGG
The DNA here is from genome assembly GCA_035635315.1 of Longimicrobium sp. GTDB lineage: Bacteria > Gemmatimonadota > Gemmatimonadetes > Longimicrobiales > Longimicrobiaceae > Longimicrobium. The sequence continues at coordinate 4,360 of DASQBH010000365.1, read as the reverse complement.
GTAGAACAGATCAACGCTCGCGGAAGCGCAGAGTCGCCGGATTCGTGCGGCGGTGACGTTGTCGAGTGTGCCCGACTCTTCCTTCGCGGTTACCCCTTGAGCCAGTCTTCGTCGGTACTCCCCCAATGAATGCGCATACCCGTCACGCTCCGCCCATGGTTCATAGAACTGCCCATACAGCTTGTACGGGTTGGAGGAGCCGGGATTCTCGCCGTGCGGATGGAAGGCGGCCGCCAGCCAGGCATAGTGCGTCCGCGAGTAGAAGTAATGGTTGATGATCCACGCGAGGACCGGAACCGTGCCGTAGTAGTAGCGCACCATGAACACCGATTTTCGAGGTGGAGGAGGTTGAATCAAATAAACGGAGAGTACAGGCACAAAACTGGGCGAGGCCCTGAGGAAAATCAAGGCCTCGCCTAAAGAAACGCCCGTGGCGCATCCGGAGCGCGCGTTAGGAGAGCGCTGCGCGCACCTTCAGGGCGATGTCGGGAAAATCCGCAAAAACGCCGTCTACGCCGGCCGTGAAGAAGGCAGCCAGCTCGGCATCGATGTCGCCATGCAGGCGGGGGAAGTCGGGGGCGGTGGAGTCGCCGGTCTGGAAGTCGGCGGGGAGGAAATGGTTCTCGGCGCGGAAGGTCCAGGGGTGCACCAGCAGGCCGGCGGCGTGGGCGTCGGCGACCAGCGGGGTGGGCGCGGCCAGGCGGCCGTCCGCGCCGCGGGGGATGACGAGCGCCTTGTCGGGGCCGATGCCCTGCGCGTACGTGGCGATCTCCGCCAGCCCCTGCGGCGTCGCGAGGTCCGCGTAAGTGCGCGCGTCGCCGCGGCGGGTGAAGTCGTACGGGCGCCCACCGGCTTCCATCAGCTGGATGAGAGGGACCCGCGTCCGCGTGTGCAGCATCCGCAGGTTCTCCGTCTCGAACGACTGGATGAACACGGGCGCGTCCGCATCCGTCCACCCTGCCCGCTCCAATGCCGCCAGCAGCGGCTCCTCCAGCGCCAGCCCGAGCGCCCGGAAGTAGGTAGGATGCTTGGTCTCGGGATAGATGCCGATGGTGCGCCCGCGCCCCGCGGACTCGCGCTGGACGAGCGCGATCACCTCGTCCAAGGTGGGGATCTCGAAGCGGCCGTCGAACTCCGTGTTGCCGGGCCGCAGCTGCGGAAGCCGCTCGCGCGCCCGCAGCGTCTTGAGCTCCGCAAGGGTGAAGTCCTCCGTGAACCACCCGTCCGCCGTCACCCCGTCGATGGTCTTCGTCGTCCGGCGCGCGGCGAACTCCGGGTGCGCAGCCACGTCCGTCGTCCCGCCGATCTCGTTCTCGTGCCGGCAGATGAGCACCCCGTCGCGCGTGGAAACCAGGTCCGGCTCCACGAAGTCGGCCCCCATCTCGATCGCCAGGCGGTACGACGCCAGCGTGTGCTCCGGCCGGTAGCCGCTGGCGCCGCGGTGCGCGATCACGATCGGACGGTTCTGCACGGGCATCGGTGAAAGTGCGTGAGTGCGTGAGTGCGTGAGTGCGTGAGTGCGTGAGTGCGTGAGTGCGTGAGTGCGTGAGTGCGTGAGTGCGTGAGTGCGTGCGAAAGTGCGAAAGTGCGCTGCCGGTATCCCGCTATTGCCTATTCCGTATCATTCCCTGTTACAAACCGTCGGCAACGCCGGGGCACCCCGCCGCCCGCCCTGGACCCGTCGGCGAAGGCCGACATCGCGTTTTCCCAGCCGCGAATTCATTCGCCCGGGATGGACCCTCGCCTACACCACCTTGGTCTTCCACCGCCCGCGCCTGAAGAGCAGGCCGCTCACCACCGCCAGCGTGGAGAACGCGATGGTGATCGCCAGGAACGCGCCCACGGGGCCGATCGCGCGAGAAAGGAGGTACGCCAGCGGGATCTCGAAGGCCCAGAACACGGCCAGGTTGATCCACGTAGGCGTCCAGGTGTCGCCCGCGCCGTTGAACGACTGCGTGAGCACCATTCCGTACGCGTACAGCGGGAAGCCGGCCGCGACCACCCGCAGCGCCGCGGAGCCGTGGCGCACCACCTCGGGATCGGTGGAGAACAGGCGGATGATGGGCCCGGCCAGCACCACGAACACCAGCCCCACGATTCCCAGGAACACCAGGTTGTACAGGCACGCCTTCCACACCGCGCGCTCCGCCCGCTCCGGCTTTCCCGCGCCCAGCGCCTGCCCCACCATGGTCGCCGCCGCGTTGCTCAGCCCAAAGCTGGGGAGAAGGGCGAAGATCACCACGCGCATCCCCACCGTGTAGCCGGCCAGCACCGGACTGCCGAACGCCGCCACGATGCGCGCCATGCCGATCCAGCTCGCCGTGCCGATGAGCATCTGCAGCGTGGCCGTGCCGGAAAGGCGAAGGATCTGCCCCATCATCGCCAGGTCCGGCGCCAGGTGCCGCCTCCGCACGGGGATGCGCCCGTCCCGCCGCGTAAGCCGCCACAGCGCGAACGCCGCACCCGTCGATCGGCCGATGGTGGTCGCCACGGCCGCACCCGTCACGCCCAGCTGGGGGAACGGACCCAGGCCGAAGATGAAGCAGGGGCACAGCACGATGTTGATGAGGTTCGCCAGCCAGAGCACGCGCATGGCGATGGCCGCGTCGCCCGCGCCGCGAAAGATGGCGTTCACCACGAACAGGATGATGATGGCCGCCTCGCCGCCCAGCATGACCCGCGCGTAGCCCGTCCCGATGCGGATGACCTCCGGCGACGCGCCCATCATCGCCAGCAGCCGCGGCGCCAGCAGCGATCCCGTGATGCCCAGGACCGCGGAGATGACGAGCGCCAGCGTGATGGCCTGCACGGCGGCGTGCGCCGCGCCCTCCGCGTTCTTTTCGCCGATGCGGCGCGCCACCAGCGCCGTGGCGCCGATCCCCAGCCCCATGGCCAGCGCGTAGACGATGGCCAGCAGCGACTCGGTGAGCCCCACGGCCGCCACCGCGTCGGCGCCCAGGCGGGAGACGAAAAAGATGTCGACGACGGCGAACACGCTCTCCATCGCCATCTCCAGCACCATGGGGACGGAGAGGAGAAGGATGGAGCGGCCGATGGGTCCGTCGGTGTAGTCCTGGTGCGAGCCGCGCAGCGCTTCGCGCACCGAGCTCCAGAAGCCCGGCGGCGGCGGATGTGCGCCCGTCTCCCCGGCGGGAGACAGCTCGAGAAAGGTAGACATTCCGGTCGATGCGGTTGCTTCCCCTGCCTCCATGCGAGCGATTTGGCGCTCGCGCGGAAACGGCGGGGAGGTGATCAAGAACAGGTTGCCGGGAGGAAAGCGCGCACGTCGGCGCGGTGCGTCCTGTGGACGCGGGCGGAGGGAGGGCCTCCCGGAGGCTGCAACCCTACCCGATCAGCAAACCTTCATCGACTCCGTGAGCCTGCTGGGGAAAGAGAGCGGGGCGGCGAGCTCTTCATCGCCGTGCCCGTAAGGAGCGACAAACATATCGGAAACGGATGAAGCATCAACCCCCGGCATCATCTCATGGGATGGAAGGAATGGCCTCACACGGAGTCAGCGGAGTTCGTTCCGTGCGCATCCGCCAGCACCGTCATGATTCTTTTTGGAGGGGGTGACCAAACGCCCTGGCGCTTCTAATGGCGTCCGGAGTCAGTAAAGTCGCAGATCGAGGGGAGCGAAGCGGGACCCGCGCCACAGGAACGCGCCCAGCGTGTTCCAGCGGGGCGAGAAGATCAACCACACCCATCCCACCTGCGTGGCCAGTCGGCAGTCGGCCGGAGACGGGCGGGCAGGGCCGCACGGATGGCTGTGGAAGCAGCCGCACAGCCGCATTCCGCGACGCGCCAGCAGCACGCGGGTACGCGCCACCTCCGCGGGTGGAATGCGGAAGGCGGTGCGGGAGTGCAGCACGTTGACGGCGGGAAAGATGCGCAGGTACCACACGCCGTCCCGCGGCACCCCGCCCAGCAGGCCGCACGCCTCGCGGGGGGCGGCGGCCTGGCAGAGAGCCACGAGACGGCGATGCTCGCCATGCTCCATCGCTACACCGGGAAGGTGGCGGGCAGGCATGGGCTGACCGGCGTGGGATCGCGAGCGGGATCAGGTCAGGACCTCCTTGATCAGGTCCAGGAAGAACTTCTTGTCTTCCACCACGATCTGGGTGATCGCGCCGAACAGGTCGCCCAGAAAGTCGCCGCCGGCGATGCCGCCTTCCATCGCGGAGGCCGGCCGGGTAACCGTCGCCAGGGCCCGCGCCGGATTCTCCTTGAAGTGCCCGGCCAGCGCCCCCGTGATCGTCGCGAAGTTGCCGACGATGGCGTTGTCGTGGCGCATGAAGGTGAGCGCCTGCTCCATTACGGCGCGGTTGAAGTCCGCCCGGGCCGCGCGGTCGTCCACGCG
>DASQBH010000364.1:0-4297 GCA_035635315.1 Longimicrobium sp. | reverse complement strand
GCCGGGGGAGGCGATCTTCACCAGCGTCTGCGCCAGCGAGTTGATCATCCCCAGGCGCGAGACGATGCGCTGGAAGGGGAGAAAGTCGTCCAGGAACGCGCTCTCGCCGCCGGAAAGGATGTCGGCGACGAACGCGCGCAGGCCGTCGTCGTACGCGGTGCTGGGGTTGAGCCAGCTGGTGTGGCGCTTGGCCTCGCGCGTGGCCTTTTCCATGTACGCCTGCACGCGGCCGATCAGCTCCTCGCGCTCCCCCTCGTCCAGCTCCCCGAACGGCCACACGCCGACGAGCGACTGGTAGAGCAGGTACTCGTCGTTCGCGTCGGGCACGGGGCGGCGGCCGTCCCGGCGCAGCTTTGCCGCGTTGAAGCCGTGCCACGCGTTCACCCGCTCCGACCAGAGCTCCGGGATCTCGGAAAGGACGTTGATGCGGGCGCGGACGTCCTCGCTGCGCGTGGTGTCGTGCGTGCTGCTGCTGGAGAGCGCGTGCGGCCACCGCTCCGCCCGCTCCAGGTTGAAGGCGTGGAACTCCTCGGGGTCGATGCCGAAGCGGTCCGGCTCGCCGCCCACCTCGTTGAGCGAGACCAGGCGGTTGTAGACGTAGAAGGTGGTGTCCTCCACCCCCTTGGCCATCACCGGGCCCGTCAGCTGCTGGAACTTCATCACGAACTTCGCGTGCTGGCCGCGCGCCCGCTCGTCCAGCGAGTCCGGCCAGTTGAGGAGCAGGGTGTTGCGGACGAAGTCGAAGATGGCGCCGCTGGTGGTGCGGTTGCGCTCCTTGGCCTTTTCCACCGCCTGATCGATGTACGCGCGGTCGCGGTCGGTCACCACCCCGGGGACGGCCTCGATGTAGGTGCGGTAGACGGGAAAGCAGGCGATCACCTCGCGCAGGGCGTCGCGCAGGCTGCCCCAGGTAAAGTCGCGCGAGCAGCGGTTGCGCTCGCTGATGCGGTCCAGCAGCGTCGTGAGCACCGTCAATTCGCTGACGAGCGCCGAACGCAGGATGAGCCGCTTCTTCTCGTAGACCAGGTTCTCGAAGTCGTCGCGAAAGCCGGTGAACGCGCGGTAGATGGCATCCATCTTTCCCTCGTTCGCCTGCGCCACGAACAGCTCGTTCACCCGGTTCAGGAACTCGTATCCCACGGTTCCGTCGACGGGCCACTCCGCGGGCAGCGGCTCGTCGCCGGTGAGGATCTTTTCGACGAGGACGTAGAAGTCTTCGGTGCGCTCCAGCCCCATCGTCATCCGCTGCAGCGTGACCAGGTAGTCGCGCGGGTCGAACAGGCCGTCGGGGTGGTCGATGCGCAGGCCGGTGACGGTGCCCTCGCGCACCAGGCGCAGGATGAGCGCGTGCGTGGCCTGGAACACCTGCGGCCGCTCCACCCGCACGCCGGCCAGGTCGTTCACGTCGAAGAAGCGCCGGTAGTTGATCTCTTCCGCCGCCACCCGCCAGTACGCCAGCCGGTACGCCTGGTCGTTGAGCAGCGCGTCCAGCCGGTCGAACGAGTGCGGATCGCCCGGCGTGCCGTTGTACTCGGCCACGGCGGCGTCCAGCGCCTGGCACACGGTGTCGGACCCGTACACCAGGTCGCGCAGCCGCCGCCGCGTGACGATGCGCTCGCGCGCGCGCTCGGCGCGGCTCTGCGGGTCGCGGGCGCGGCGCGGGGGCAGCCGCCGCAGCGCCGCGGCGATGGACTCCAGCTCCATGCGGTGCGGGTCGTTGGGCTTTACGTGCAGCTTTTCGCACGCCAGCTCCAGGACGGCCGCGGTGGAGCGGGGGTTGGCGGGAAAGACGTTCTCGTAGTATTCGATGCGGAACTGGCCGGCCTCGTACACCAGGTTCAGCTCGCCGCTCTCCAGCACACGGCCGTACTGTCCGCCCAGCACGGGAAGGAGCACCTTGCCGCGCAGCTCGGGGTTGCGAGGCTCCCAGTCGATGTCGAAGTAGCGCGCGTACGGCGACGAGGGGCCGTTCTCCAGCACGCTCATCCACCAGCGGTTGCGCTTTCCCCGGGCCCCCATGGCGATGCCCATGTGGTTGGGGACGATGTCCAGCACGTGGCCCAGTCCGTGCTCACGCAGCGCCGCCGACATGCGCGCGTGGTCGTGCTCCGTGCCGATCTCCGGGTTCAGGTACCCGTGCGCAACGATGTCGTAGCCGTGCACGCTGCCGGGGCGCGCCTGCAGGTACGGCGAGGCGTACAGGTCGCTTACGCCCAGCTCCGCCAGGTACGGCACCAGCTCCGTCGCGTCCCTGAAGGTAAAGCCGGCGTTGAACTGAATGCGGTACGTGGCCGAGGGAATGCGGCGCCGTGGCGCCGCGCCGGCCGGGTCCGGTGAATTCACGTCGTTGATTGCCGTCGAGAGTGGTGCGCGCGGCGGATCCCGCCGCGGGTCGGCGGGCGGCGGAGCAAGAAGCGGGCACGCCGGGGGATAGGGGACGGGGAACGGGTTACAGGGGACAGGGGGCGTTTCCGCAGGTGCCGAGTCCGCCCCCTCCGCTCGCTCAGGCTCGCACCTCCCCCGAAACTGCCGGGGGAGGTCGATGCAGGGCTGAGTGCAGAATGATCTGGAGGGTTCTGCGCGGGATGGTGGGTCGCCCCCCTCCCCGGCCCTCCCCCACAAACTGCGTGGGGGAGGGAGGTGCGACGCACCTTCCGAAGCGCGATCGAATTCTCCCCTCTCCGTGAGGAACGAACGGGGAGGGGCCGGGGGAGGGGCACCCGGCGGACGCAGTTCGGTGCCCGCCGTCGCGCCTCGTTCCACACATCGACCGACATCGACATCATCTCGCCGCACGCGGCGAATCACGGCATAGCCACAGAAGGAAAGACGGAGCAGGATGGACCAGCACGAGCACGATCACCCCACCGGCGCGGGCGAGCCGCACCACGGGGAGGAGCACACGGACGCCGATCATCTCCCGGATGCGGGCGAGCACGAGGAGGCGCACGGCGGCGCCGCGACGCTGACGGACGCGGACGACGACACCGGCGCCGAGGTGGGCGGCGAGGAGTACGACGCCGACGCGGCGGCCGAAGGGGCGCCGGACGGGATCGAGCGGCGCAAGGAGACGCGGCCGCCGCTGCCGTTCGGGTGGACGAGCCGGGGGGAGGCGGGACGGCAGCCCCCGCCGCCCGAGCAGCACGTCCCCGGCTTTCTGGAGACGGCCACCACGGCGTGGCCCGGCAAGCCGTACCCGCTGGGCGCCACCTTCGACGGCAAGGGCACCAACTTCGCCATCTACTCCGAGGCGGCGTGGGAGGTGGAGCTGTGCATCTTCGACGCGCCCGGCGACGCGCAGCCTTCGCGCACCTACCGGCTGCGCGAGCGCACGGCGTACGTGTGGCACGGCTACGTGGAGGGGCTGGGGCCCGGCACCTTTTACGGCTACCGCATCAACGGGCCGTACGAGCCGGCCAAGGGGCTGCGTTGCAACCCGTTCAAACTCCTCATCGACCCCTACGCCCGCGCCCTGGCCGGCCCCATCAGGTGGGAGTCGCACCCGTTCGCCTACCCGTTCGACCAGCCGGGTGAGGACTGGGTGCTGGACGACACCGACGACGCCTGGGGCGTGCCCAAGGGCGTGATCGTGGCCGACGACGGCTTCGACTGGCAGGGCGACCAGCCGCCCGACATCCCCTGGCACGAGACGGTGATCTACGAGGCGCACGTCAAGGGATTGACGATGCTGCACCCCGACGTCCCCGAGCAGCTCCGCGGCACGTACGCGGCGGTGGCGCACCCCGCCATCATCGAGCACCTCAAGTCGCTGGGGGTAACGGCCATCGAGCTGCTCCCCGTGCACGAGATCGTGGACGACTACTTCCTGGTGCAGAAGGGGCTGCGCAACTACTGGGGATACAACACCATCGGCTACTTCGCCCCCGCGGGCCGCTACGCGTCGGTGCGGGACTACGGCGCCCAGGTGCGCGAGTTCAAGGAGATGGTGCGGTCGCTGCACGCGGCGGGGATCGAGGTGATCCTCGACGTGGTGTACAACCACACGGCGGAGGGCAACCACATGGGGCCCACGCTGTCGTTCAAGGGGATCGACAACAACACGTACTACCGCCGGGTGCCGGGCAACGGGCGGTTCTACATGGACTACACGGGCACCGGCAACTCGCTGAACATGCTGCACCCCCAGGCGCTGCAGCTGGTGATGGACAGCCTGCGCTACTGGGTGCAGGAGATGCACGTGGACGGCTTTCGCTTCGACTTGGCCAGCACCCTTGCCCGCGAGCTGCACGAGGTCGACAAGCTGTCCGCCTTCTTCGACGTCATTCACCAGGACCCC
>DASQBH010000363.1:0-4538 GCA_035635315.1 Longimicrobium sp. | reverse complement strand
GAGCCGGCGCGGCAGCTGCTGGCCGCCGCGTGGGAGGGGGTGCAGATCCGGGGCGCGCGCGCCGTGCTCCCGGAGACGGCGTACCGGCGCGACTTCTACTTCGCCTCGCACGTGCGCCCCGCCGCGCGGCTGCTGACGGCGACGCTCACCGTGCAGCCGGGGCACCCGGGGATCGGCGCGCTGGTGGAGACGCTGGTGCAGCAGGGCAGGGCGGAGGCGCGGCTGCCGTGGACCACGCAGGACTACGGCGCCGCCGTCCTGGCGCTGCTGCGCTTCGAAGAAACGCAGCGCGGCGCCCCCGACCGCGCCGTCCGCCTGCTGCAGGGCGGGCGGACGGTGCTGGAGACGCGCGCCCGCCGCGGGGAGCGGCGCGACACCGTCCCCGGCCTGGCCGGGCTGCTGTCGACGCTCCCGGACGGGCGGCGGGTGCTCCGCCTTTCGCTGGAGGCGCCGGGCGGCGGCGTTCCCGTCTACTACGACCTGTCCGTGCGCGAGATCGTCTCGCGCCCGACGCTCACTCCGCTGGACCGCGGCATCGCCGTGGAGCGCTGGTACGAGACGCTGGACACGCGCCGGCCGATCACCAGCGTCGTGGAGGGGCAGGTGGTGCGCGTCCGGCTGCGCCTTACCGTCCCCGGCGAGCGGCAGATGGTGATCCTGGACGATCCGCTCCCCGCCGGGCTGGAGGCGGTGGACCTTAGCCTGCGCACCATCAGCCCGTTCCCCGCCGGCGCGTTCGAGGAGGGGTCGGAGGGCGATGCACTGGAGGACGGCGCGGCGCCGGTGTGGGCGTTCGGCAGCTGGGACTCGGGGATGTGGTCCGCGTTCGACCACCGGGAGATCCGCGACGACCGCGTGGTCTACTTTGCCCGCATGCTGTGGAGGGGGACGTACTCCGCCACCTACCTGGCCCGCGCGACGACGGCCGGCCGCTTTACCATGGCGCCGGCGCACGCGGAGGAGATGTACAACCCCGGCGTGCACGGCCGCAGCGGCGGCGGCGCCTTCACCGTCACCCCCGCGGCGCCGTGAGCCGCCGCGACGTCGGAGGAAGTGCGCGGGCCGTCATGGCGCGCGCGGAATGCGGCCGTTCCACGGGCCGCGGCGCTCCTGGCATGCCAGGGAGAGGCAAGCATACGCGCACGGACGGGGCTCCGCACCATACCTGATCCGCCACCGTACAGGAGGTATGGGGCTCTCCGTCGATCTGGTTGCAGGCGAGCCGAGTGATGGTGCGCCGGACGCTGTTGCGCCGTCCGTACGGCGGCATTCCCTGAGCCGGCCGGAGCGCTTCTCCCGTTTCGGGTTGGACATCGGGCGTGGAACGTCGGGTTGGGTGGATGGTGGGGACCGCAGTGAGGGGCCATCCGCGTTTTTTTGAGCGGCTCCCTCATGCTCATCCCCATCATCAGCCCGCCGACGACGTCCGCCGGAAGCGCACCGAACTCGGCCCTCACGAACACCTGATGCGCGATCTTGCAAAGTCTCGGAGCGCGAGAGGGCCGGCGGGTTCTCGCCTGTGGTGGTGCGAGGGCCGGTTTACGGGATCGCGCATCAGGTGAAGCCGGATGGCAGGCCGCGGAGCGCTCTGGAAGACGATGGGGTTCCTGAAAAAACGCGGATGGCCCCCTGCCGCGCGTCCGTCCGTCTGCCGTTCCCGACGTCCCCAGGGAAGCCTGGCGCGCCCCGCGACGGCGAACGTGCGGGACACGGTGTTGCGCGTGGTGAATTTGCCATGGTTCCAGCGATGCGGCGTGCAACCATATCCACGATGAAGCAGACATGTCTGGCCGAGTTCCTGACTTCGTGAAGCGGGTCCGCCGCTGGATCCCCCGGACGGCGGCGGCGCTCGCCGTCTGCGGCGTGGCGGCGCTGGGGTGGATTGCGCTCCCGCTGCCGGCGGAACTCGCCGCGCCGGCGCCGGTGCCGACCGTGGTGCTGGAGGACCGCGGCGGCATGCCCCTGCGCGCCACCCGCTCGCCGGACGGCAGCCGCGGGGGGTGGACGGCGGTGGGGGAGATGGACCCGCGGCTGGTGCAGGCGTTCGTGGCGGCGGAAGACCACCGCTTCTTCGCGCACAGCGGCGTGGACGCGCGGGCCGTGGGCCGGGCGATGCGGGACAACCTGCGGGGCCGGCGCCGCGCGGGCGCGTCGACGCTGACGATGCAGACCGTGCGGCTGCTGCGACCCCTGCCGCGCAGCTGGAGCGGCAAGGCGCGGCAGGCGCTGTGGGCGCTGCGGCTGGATGCGCACCTGGAAAAGCGCGCCATCCTGGAGCAGTACCTCAACCGCGTCCCCCTGGGGCAGGCGGCCACCGGCGTCTCCCCCGCGGCGGCGCTCTACTTCGGCGCCTCCGCACGCGAGCTGAGCCTGGGGCAGGCCGCGCTGCTGGCCGGCATCGCCCGCGCCCCCTCGCGCGACAACCCGCTGGTCTCGCCGGAGCGGGCGCGGGCGCGGCGGGACGTGGTGCTGGGGCGGATGCGCGCGCTCGGCTACGCCACCGCGGACGAGGTGGCCCGCGCCCGCGCCGAGCCCGTCTTTCCTCCGGAGCGCCCGACGCCCTTCCTGGCCCCGCACTTCACCACCCGCGTGCTGGCGCTGGCGGAGGCGGAGGGGCGGGCGATGGACGGCACCTGGCGGACGTCGCTGGACCTGGAGCTGCAGACGCTGCTGGAGGCGGAGGTGCGCCACACCGTGCGCGTGCTGGCGGACCGCGGCGCGCGGCAGGCGGCCGCGGTGGTGCTGGACAACGCCACGGGCGAGGTGCTGGCCTGGGTGGGCTCGCCGGACTTCGGCGAGCCGGGCGCCGGGCAGGTGGACATGGTGGTCTCGCCCCGCCAGCCGGGATCCGCGCTCAAGCCCTTCGTCTACGCCCTGGCCTTCGACCGCGGGCACACGGCCGCCACCGTGCTCCCCGACGTACCGCGCAGCTTCGCCACCAGCCTGGGCCCGTACCGCCCGCAGAACTACGACCGCCGCTTCCGGGGCCCCGTGCGGATACGCGAGGCGCTGGCCAGCTCGTACAACGTTCCCGCGGTGGAGCTGGCGGACCGGCTGGGGGTGGAGCCGGTGCTGCGCACGCTGCACCGCGCCGGCTTCGCCTCGCTGTCGCGGAGCGCGTCGCACTACGGCCTGGGGCTGGCGCTGGGGAACGGCGACGTGACGCTGCTGGAGCTGGCCAATGGCTATCGCGCCCTGGCCCGCGGCGGCGAGTGGACGCCGTGGCGCTGGCGCCCCGCCGCGCCGGGCGAGCCGACGGAGGCGCGGGAGCGGGTGGTCTCGGCGCAGGCGGCGGCGCTGGTGCTGGACGTGCTGGCCGACGCCGACGCCCGCGCCCCCGGCTTCGGCGCGGAGACGCCCTTCGACTTCCCGTTTCCCGCCGCCGCCAAGACGGGCACCAGCCGGCACTTCACGGACAACTGGGCGGTCGGGGTGACGCAGGGGTTCACCGTCGCCGTCTGGGTGGGCAACTTCAGCGGCCGGCCCATGGAGGGGGTGAGCGGGATCACCGGCGCCGGGCCGCTGCTGTACCGGGCGATGCTCGCCACCGCCGGCCGCTACCCGCCGGGCGTGCTGCCGACGCCGCAGGAAGCGGGGCTGGTGCCCGTGCGCGTCTGCCGCCTCTCCGGCCTGCGCGCCACGCCGGGGTGCGTCGCCACCACCGAGTGGTTCATCCCCGGCACGGAGCCCGCGCGGGTGGACGACTGGGAGCGGGGCGGGCGGGTGGCGCTGCCGGAGGAGTACGGGGAGTGGGCGGCGGGGGAGCGCGGCCGGCTGGGCGCCGCGGCGTCGCTGGGCGGGGAGGAGCGCTTCCGCATCCTGGCCCCGCGCGACGGCGACCGCTACCAGGTCCCCGTGGGCGTCGACGCCCGCTACGCCACGGTGGCCCTGCGCGCGGCCGGTACGCAGGGCGGTGTGCGCTGGCTGGTGGATGGCCGCGAGCTCCCCGAGCAGCGCTGGGCCCTGGTCCCCGGCCCCCACACCATCCGCGCCATTGCCCCCTCCGGCGAGTGGGACGAGGTCCGCGTCGTGGTGGCGGATCGGTAGGGGCGGAAGCGGAGTATCTCGCGTTGAACCGCCGTTCTCGGCGATGTACCGGGAATCCGTAAACCCGGTACCGATTTTCCTCGACTGGCGGTGCATTCCGCACCTGTGGCGAATCGAACGCAGCGTTCGCAAGGAAAGAAAGAGACGCGGATGATGGCTTCATCCGCGTCTCTCCTCAAACTGTACGTTTGAATCCTCCAGCGCCTGCACGATCAACTGGAAGAATCCCGATCAGAGCTCGGGCGTGCCGCCCTTGCACAGGTTGACGGTGTGAATGTCTTCGGCGGTGCGGCCGTCGCTCACCACCGCCTTCAGCTCCCACGTCCGCGGCCCCGACGGGCAGTCGACCGGCGTGAGCACGCGGTTGAAGGTCTGGCCGACGTTGTACCACCCAACACTCCAGGCGCCGCACGACGTGGTGCAGTCGCGCTCGTACCACGTGATGGTGGGGTTCACCACGGTGGTGTAGCTGAGGGTGAAGGAGTAGGTGC
>DASQBH010000362.1:0-11181 GCA_035635315.1 Longimicrobium sp. | reverse complement strand
CCAGCCCCGCGGTTCTGCCGGCGAGATCCTTCGGTCGGCGCCAAAGTGCATCGTACGAGCAGAATACGGCGCGGCGCCTCCCTCAGGAAATCACGAGGTCACTGCCGGATTCGGTATGGGGCTATCCTGTGGCGCTGCGCGAAATTACCCGGTTTCGCGCGGGTCCGGTTCAGCCGTCTCGCCGATGCTGGCGGCGATCGGAGGTTCGACCACCGCGCCGGCCTCACGCCCCCGCCCCGCCGCCCGCGCGCGTTCAGCCAGCTCCTGAAGCAGGCGGCGCGCGGTGGAGTGCGGCAGGTCAATGACGGCCGCCTGCCGCCCGCCGGCAGCGGTATCGACCACCAGGGTGGAGAGGCCCAGGCGCCGCTGGAAGGGGGTGTCGCGCACGTGCAGCGTCTGCAGCTTGCGGTCGGGGACGATCCAGGTGACGCGGTTCAGCACGCCGCTGCGCGCCAGCACGTAGCCGGGCGGCAGCGCCCAGCCGCGATTCTGGTACTGCCAGCGCGCCGCGAGAAACGGCAGCGGCAGCAGCAGCGCCACGTACGGCGCCAGCATCCCCGCGGGCTGCACGTAGAACCAGCGCGCCACCCAGAACGGCGCCCAGACGAACACGAGGAAGATCCACAGGTAGCGCATCCGCATCCGCCGCTCCGCCTTGGGATGCACGCGCTGGTAGTCGGCGCCGTCCACCTGCGCGTCGCCAAAGATGCCGCGCACCAGCCGCCCCACCTCGCTGGTGCGGGCGATGGGGACGAACGCCTCGGCGCCGCCGCGCTGGCCGGGGGAGCCGCCCGCCGTCTCGATCATCAGCGACGCCAGGCCCAGCCAGCGGCGCAGAAAGGTCTCTTCCACGCGGATGGCCTGCACGCGCTGCAGCGGCACGCTGGCCTCGTGCACCGTGAGCAGGCCGTAGCGCTTGCGCATCTCGCCGCCGTCCACGGAGAGCGTAAAGCCGTGAAAGCGCACCACCGCGCCGGCGATGGAGATCACCCACCCCACCAGCAGAAGCAGCACGATCCCCCCGACGGCCACCAGCGCCACGGCCCCCTCCGCCCGCTCCACCAGGTCCTCGATGGCGTTGGCGAAAAAGCCGCCTGGCAGCTCGTCCGCGAACTGCAGCACACCCGCCGCCGCGGCCGCGATCACCCCCGCCTCGTTGGCCGTCGCGCCGGCCAGCAGCAGGTCGCTTGCGGAGAGCCGGGCCAGCGGCGGCACGGCGGGACGCTCGATGGCGTCCGCCCCCCCATCGGCCTCAGCGGCGGCGGGCGCCTGGGCGCGGCGGCGGGCCAGGAGGTCCGCGCGCACCGCCTGCGCTTGCGCCACGCCCAGCACGGAGAGCACGGCCTCTGCCTGCAGCCCCGTCCCCGCCGTCTCCACGCGCAGCTCCGCGACGCCGAACACGCGCTGCGCCAGGCTCTGCCGCACCTCCACGTTCTGCACGCGGGCCAGCGGAATCACCCGGTTCTGGCGATTGAGCACGCCGGAACGCAGCAGCAGCTCGTCCGCATCCACCCGCCAGCGGTAGAGCGCGTACTTGGCCGCCGCGCCGATCAGCGCGGGGATGGCCAGCACCGCCAGCGCGATCGGCAGCGCGCGCGCCAGATCCCCATCGCCGAACCCGAAGCCGCCGGCCAGCGCCGGCCAGACCATCCCCCGCGCGATCCCGACGGCGGAAAACACCAGCGTCAGCGGATGCAGGCGCCGGCCGTCGTGCTCCAGCGAGCGGACGGCCGCCTCGTCAGACGGCATCGTCCGCCCCGCTCAGGTGCGCCAGCCGATCGCGCAGCGCCTCCGCCTCGCTCGCCTCGACGCCGGGGATGGCCACCATCGCCCCCACGCTCCCCGCGGTAAAGATCACCACCGTCGCCAGCCCCATCGCCCGCTCGATGGGACCCTGGCGCGTGTCGACGTGCTGGATGCGCGAGTGCAGCACCACGGCCACGCTGCGCGTCCACCAGCCGTGCATCACCCGCACGTCCACCTCGCCCACCTGGTAGGCGTAGTGGCGGTAGCTGGCGGCGGGCACCCACACGGCCCACGCGATCCCCAGCACCGCGACGGGAAGCATCAGCCAGAGCGGCCAGTCCCAGAGCAGCCGGGGGATGATCATCGCCCCCGTCCAGATGGCCGCCCACACCAGGCCGCTCAGCCGCCACAGGTTGACGACGCGCGGGTCCAGCCGCTGGACGGGCGCCTCCCGCGGCGGTTCGACGGCCGGCGGAGCGTCGATCAGGGTCAGGTCGGATTCCGGTCGATCCATCGCGATGCGATTCGGTACGCGGGGTAGCTGGCGGCCAGCAGCGCCAGGGCGTAGAGGCTGTTGCGGGTGTCGCTGGCCACGGCGCCGGCCAGGAACGCGATCGATCCCGCGATGGCCAGCCCCGTGGTCCACGGGTATCCCCACGCACGGTAGGGCCGCGGAGTTTCAGGCTCGCGCCGGCGCAGCACGAAGACCGAGGCGAACGCCAGGATGTAGTTGGCGACGAAGAAAAAGGCGAGGACGGCGATGATGATGTCGATGGTCCCCGTGGCGATGAACGCCAGCGCCACCCCCACGCTGGCCGCCAGCGCGACCGTCGGCGTGCCGCCGGGGTTGACGGTGGCACCGGCGCGGGGAAAGAGTCCGTCCGCGCTCATGGCGTACGCCACCCGCGACCCCATCAGCACCAGCGCGTTCACCGCGCTCAGCAGGCCGATCACCAGGATGACGCGGATCACCGTGTCGGCCGCGGGACCCAGGACCGTGCGCGCGGCCGCCGCGGCGGCCAGCGGCTCCCCCGCCAGCGCGGCGACGGGGACCACGTGCAGGAAGGCCAGGTTCAGCAGCAGGTAGATGGCCGTCACCGCCAGCACCCCGCCGATCATGGCGCGCGGCACGTCGCGGCCGGGGTCTTCCAGCTCACCGGAGAAGTAGATGACGCCCGTCCACCCGTCGTAGGTGTAGATCACCCCCTGCAGCGCCACGATGACCGCCGCCAGCAGCGCGCCTCCCGCGGGGACGGCCGCCGCGGCGACGGGTGCTGGCGCGGTGGCGGGAAGGAGGAAGCAGGCGGCGACCAGCGCCAGCAGCACCAGCGCCTTGGCCGCGCTGGTGAGTGTCTGTGCGGCGCCAGCCACGCGCACGCCGCGCCACTGCAGCGCCGCAAACCCGACCGTCACCGCCATGGCGACGGGCACCGTCTTCCCCGCGAGCCCCGGCACCAGCGCGCCCACGTACTCCGCCAGCACCACGGCGACGGCGGCGGCGCTCCCGCAGGTGGCGGCCCAGTCGTTCCACCCCACCAGGAATCCGGCGTAGCGCCCCAGCGCGTGCCGCGCGAACACGTACAGCCCGCCCGAGCGCGGGACGATGGTCCCCAATTCCGCCAGCGACACGGCGCCCAGCAGCGCGTACAGCCCGCCCGCCACCCACACTGCCAGGTACAGCCCCGTGGTCGGAAGCTGCGCCGCCACCTGCCCCGGCGTGCGCAGGATCCCCGCGCCGATGGTGTTCCCCACGATCACCGCCAGCCCGAAGGTGACCCCCAGCACGCGCAGCAGCCCGCGCCTGGGAGCGGGGGATGCGGATGCGGTCGGATCTGCGGCAGGAGCGACGGATGACATCGGGGGGATGGGGATGAGGCGGATGCGGCGCGTCGTTGGACTGCGGCAGGATCGTGGCGGGTGCGATCGGCCGCGGATGCACGACAGAGTGGCGGATCGGGATGCCGTCCGAAGGTAGCCGCAAATCGGCGGAGTGCGCCAGCCTAGAGAGGGACAGGTGGGTGGTGCGGGGGCGGCGTTGTCGAGGCGCGTTTCCGCCGGCATCGGCAAGGGCGAATGAAATCGCGGCTTCGCGGCAACAACTACACGAGTCGCCCGCATCGCCAAGCGAGCCGCCGCCGAGCGCAGGGGCCACGAGTTGTAGATCGCGGCCTGGATCGACAGAACAGCACAACGGCGGACGAGGATGATGATCCTCGTCCGCCGTTTTCGTTTTGCGCGAATCGCCCCAGCCCGCGCGGCTCGTCAACTCGCCGAATGGAGCACCGCGCGCATGTCCCGCTGCTTGGAGGCCGATCTGCGGAACCGGAGCCCGGCCTGCTCCGCGGTAATCGGGCGGCCCAAGATGCGGGAAAGGGTGCCGCGCACGGTGGCATCGTCATCATCGAATCCGCCGTGCGAGCGGCAGCGGGAGGCGCCTTCGCCGTCCGCCGCGCTGTTGGGCGCAAGCACCCAGTCTGCCTTTCCATCCTCCATCATCTGCGCAAATCCACTGTGGTCGTCCAGGTGCTTCTGCATGCCCAGCAGCGGCTCGCCGCTTGGCGCCAGCAGAGGAATGCGGACGCGGTCCTCGAACGCGTGCGAGACCAGATACAGCAACGACTTGTGATACAGGTTGGCGCAGTGGTCGTCCTGCTCGGCCTTGTCGGTGAGGGTGTAGACAGCCATCCGCCGCAGCGTCCCGTTCTGCACGGCGGGAGCGTAGTGTCGGTCAAAAAACCGGGTGGTGCACGCGGGCGCCCACAGCGTGCAGCTCTCCACCGTTCTGCCGAACGTGTCGGTGAGTGCCCGCAAGGCGGGTCCGTGCAACACGGCACCGGCACTATGGCCGACCAAGTGAATCTCCACGTCATCCATCGTGGCGAGCAGCGCCAGCACCTGGCGCACGCCGCCCTTTTTGTTCTCGGTGGCGCGTACCGCGTTTTCCTTCATCTCCTTCCATTGCAAGCGGCCGGTGAGCGCCCCAGCAAGGGGCTCCAGCGCGTCGTCCAGACGGTCGAGCATGAAGTCCTTGGCGTCGCCGAGGAAGCCTTCCGCGCGGCGACGACTGAAGGCGTCCTGCAGGATGTGCTTGAGCGTGCTCCAGAAGTCGGAGTGCCACACGAACGCCAGGGGGTACACCTCCAGGTCCAGAAACCGGGAGCGGTAGTCGGCAATGCGCTGCAGCGCCGTCTCTTCCGGCACCAGGCCGCCGTGCGCGTACAGCATGATGCGCCGCGTGCCCCACCCGTTGGTGATGCGCCTGAAGTCCTCCGTCACGATCTGCCGCACCTCTTCGGCCGTGGTGCCATAGGTGCCGCCCGGACGCAGGAGCCCGTCGTTGCCGATCGAGATCACGTGCGGCCGCAGGTCCGAGTACACATAGCTGCGTGACGCCTGCGCCGCGTCAGCGAACCCGGACGAGGTAGACCGCGGGTTGTGAAGCCGCACCGGCGCACCCAGGCGTGCTACCCATACGTCGGTGCCGTGCTGCAGCCAGTCGTCGTAGCTGATCCGGCCGAAGCCTTCGTAGCCCCATTTGGTGCCCCAGGAGTTCTGGATCCAGAACCCTTCCTCGTCGTACGCCACGATGGCAAAGGCGTGGCCGCCCAGCACCGCCTCCCCGCCCTCGTACGGGATGGTTCCGTCCTTCCGCACGCCGCTCCACCCCGCGTGCACCAAGCCGGTCGCGTACAGCACGCGCGCCTCGGCCAGGGCGCTGTGCATCGCCACGAGATCACGGTGGTTCACACGGAAGTACGCCCCCAGCGGGCGCCGCACCGCGTCCTGCCAGCGATCTGAGGCGAGCTTCTTACCGGTGTCGGGCCACTTGGAGCGCACACACACGCCGTGCTGGTGCCACGCCTTCATGGCGCCCCGGGCGCTCGAACCGTCGTAGTCCTCTCCCGGCCACTCGTCGTAGCGCCGTGCCAGGTCGTACAGCATGCGCGGGCTCACCTCGTCCCGATCGGGAATGACACGGCGCGTGCGCAACAGATAGTGCGCGACGGTAGCCAGTGCGAATCCCGTGCAGGCTCCTTCCCGTCCCTGATCAAGAATGGGTACTTCGCACCGCCGATAGTCATCCAGCGGTATTTCCGACGGCACCTCGACCAGCGTCGGTACGAACATGTGGTCGCGGAAATCCAGCGTATCCGGCCGTGCGTCAAGCGTCCGCTCCGAGGCTGCAACTCTGGTTCGCATTGTCAGGAATTCCGTTGGTCTGGAGGTGGGGAGGGCGGTAGGCATTACCGATTAGATGGGCACATCCAACACAGTTCTCTGGCAGAGGTCAAGAAGATTTGCTCAGGGGTATGTCAGCATCCGGCGTGGCCGCAACTGTTGTTACCGGCGGGGCGGCGGCGTGAAGCCAGCATCGAACTGCGCCGGACGAAGCCCCCTCCCCCCGGGCCCCCTCCCCCGCTGCGCGGGAGAAGGGGAGAATTCGATCCCGCTCGGCTGAGTACCCAGGGTTGGCAACATCCGCCGTAGCGCTCCGCACTCCTGCGCGACGTTTATACCCTCTCCCGCTTGCGGGAGAGGGTGCGAGCCTAACCTAAGCGAGCGGGTGAGGGCCGCCCGCGGGCGCAGTTCGATCCCTGTCCAACCGTGGCATCCCGTTCCACCACCTTGCCGCCGGTGCGGGCGCATCCGTACTCTCGTACTCCGTACTTTCGCACTCTCGCACTTTCGCACTCTCGCACTCCTCCAATGCAGCCCTTCACCATCGACCCGCAGATCCACCGCGCGCAGACGCTGCCGGCGGAGGTGTACGCCTCGCCGGCGTGGTTCGCCGTGCAGAAGGAGCGGGTGTTCGCGCGCAGCTGGCAGATGGTGCGCGGCGCGGAGCGGGTCAAGGCGCCCGGCCACCTGCTGCCGTTCACCCTGCTGGAGGGCACCCTCGACGAGCCGCTCGTCCTCTCCGCCGGGGATGACGGCGAGCTGCGCTGCCTCTCGAACGTGTGCACCCACCGCGGGACGGTGGTCTGCGAGGGCGAGACGCACGCAAAGCACCTGCGCTGCCGCTACCACGGCCGGCGGTTCGCGCTGGACGGGCGGATGACGCACATGCCGGAGTTCGACGGCGTGGAGAACTTTCCCTCCCCCTCCGACGACCTGCCCCGGTTGCCGCTGGAGCGCTGGGGGCCGCTGGCGTTCACCTCCCTGGACCCCGCCTGCAGCTTTGACCAGTGGATCGGGCCGGTGCGCGAGCGGGTGGGGTTTCTGCCGCTGGACGAGTTTCACTTCGACCCCGGCACCTCGCGCGACTACCTGATCCGCGCCAACTGGGCCCTGTACGTGGACAACTACCTGGAGGAGTTCCACATCCCGTACATCCACGCCGGCCTGGCCGACACGCTGGACTACGCCACCTACCGCACCGAGACCTTCGACTGGTGCAACCTGCAGCTGGGGACCACGAAGAACCGCGACGAGGCGTTCGCGCTCCCCGCCGGGCACCCGGATTCGGGGACGCTGGTGGCGGCGTACTACTGGTGGCTGTTCCCCAACCTGATGCTGAACTTCTATCCGTGGGGGCTGTCGGTGAACCTGGTGCAGCCGCTGGCACAGGA
The DNA here is from genome assembly GCA_035635315.1 of Longimicrobium sp. Taxonomy (GTDB): domain Bacteria; phylum Gemmatimonadota; class Gemmatimonadetes; order Longimicrobiales; family Longimicrobiaceae; genus Longimicrobium. Next base: position 3,865 of record DASQBH010000362.1, on the reverse strand, counting down.
CCGCACCCGCGTCTCGTTCCTTTCCTACGTGTGGGACGAGTCCAGGCGCTCCGGCGGCGCAGGCGCGGACCTGCACCGGGTGGAGATGGAAGACGAGGAGGTGGTGGAGGCGGTGCAGAAGGGCGTGCGCTCGCGCCTGTACCACCGCGGCCGCTACTCGCCGCGCCGCGAAGTGGGCACGCACCACTTCCACACCCTGCTGGCGCGCGAGACGGGGAGCGGCGAGCTCGGGTGAGCCGGTCCCGGCCCGCCACTCCCCTCCTGCTCATCCCTGTCCGCGTGCTGCGCCTCCCGCCGCGGGTCAGGCGCACAGGTAACCCCTGCAGTTGGTGTAAAGCACAGTGGGGCAGGGGTTATGGGTGTTGCAATTGTCGTCGCACGACAAATCGTCGCAGGTGTAGGCCTCCGTCGCGTCGCAGGCGAACACGGTCCCTTTCTTGGCCGCGGACGGCGACATCTTGAACGAATCGACGGACAGGTCATCCAGCTTCAGCCTGAGCTTGCTCCGCATGGCGTCCTCCAGCGAATGAAGTAAAGTCGTGACGGATTCGGCAGGAAAGCGGGCCGGGCACCTCCACTGGTGCCCGGCCCGCGAGCTTTACAGGCAGGCGTACGAGGTGCAGCCGCTGTACAGGGGGTCCGTGTTGCCGCGGCAGTCGGCGCCCGCCGCGCGCCCGCTATATCAGCGGTATCAGGGCGACCCGCCGCACTCCGGGTCCAGGCACGTTGTCAACCAGTTGCATTCCGACGGGTAGGTGTGGCAAGGGCAGCTGCCGACGCAGCTGTCGCAGCTGGCGCCGGCGCAGGTGCCGTTGCAGCTGACTTCGCAGGTGCCGCCACAGGTGCCGTTGCACGACGCGTCGCAGGTGGGGCAGCGGGGACACGTGCACTGCGTGTAGCACGTGCACTGCTCGCCGAACACGGTGCCCTTAGGCTTCTGAGTGGTGGTGGTGTCGAAGCTGTCCACCGTCAGGTCTTCGAGCTTGAGCGTGAGCTTGGCGCGCATGGGATTCCTCCATGTGATGGGTTCATGCGTCTGCGGCGGGTCGCGGCCGCAACGGAACGGCTGCTCGAGCACGGGCGGGCGGCGGCCTGTTACGCACAGCAGAAGTACGGGCCGCAGTCGGTCTGCCCGCAGGTGGCGCCGCAGTCGCAGTACGTCTGGCCCGTGTTTCCGCACCACGCGGCGCACGTGAGGTCGACGCACGTGTAGACGCAGGTTTCCGGGCAGGTGTCGCCGCAGGTGCCGGCGCAGGTGTTGACGCACGACGCCTGGCCCCCGCACGTGGGATCCTCGGGGCATCGGGTGTAGCAGGTGCACTGTTCGCCCAGGACGGTGCCCCGCGCCTGCTCCGCGGGCGAGGTGGCAAAACTGTCCACCGACAGGTCTTCGAGCTTCAGCGTGAGCTTGCTGCGCATGGTTCCTCCCGGGATGGTAGGCGGGGTGCTGGGCCGGCCGTGCTACATCATCGGCAGACTTCCGCAGGATCATTGGGGCGGGCGCCGGCGCGGCACCCCGCCCACGGTACGTCACCCGCTCGCAACGCAGGCGCCCGGATGCGCCAGCTCGGCAGGTCCGGGCGCCGCGACGTCAGATCGGACAGCACGGCTGACCGTAGCAGTACGTGTACTGCGCGGTGGTGCAGGGCCCGTTCGTCATGCACGCGTCGCAGCTCCATGCAAAGCACGTGTTCACGCCGGTTCCGCACCTTTCGCCCTCGCAGGTGCCCTCGCACGACACATCGCAGGTATTCTGGCCGGGGCACGTGCACACGGTATCACAGGTGCACTGCTCCCCGAACACCGTCCCCCGCGACGTCTCGGACTGCGTGGTGTCGAACGAGTCGACGGTCAGCTGGTCCAGGTTCAGCTTCAGCTTCATGGGATGCTCCGGTCCGGGGAGTGGGAGGGAGAGGGAACGGGCAAAGGTGCCGGGTGGAGCCTTTGCCCGTCACGGCATCAGAGGCAGACCTGGTTGCAGTTCGTCTGCAGCGCCGTGCAATTGCCGCAGGTGTAGCCCCAGTCGCAGGCCGTCGCCTCGCAGGACCAGTCGCAGGTGTTGCCGCTGGGGCAGTTGCACGTCCCGTTGCAGCTGGCGCCGCAGGTGCCGTTACACGATGCGTCGCAGGTGCCGTTACACGATGCGTAGCAGGTGGGGCAGCCGGGGCACGTGCAGTTGGTGTAGCAGGTGCACTGCTCGCCGAACACGGTGCCCTTCGCCTTCTGCGTGGTGGTGGTGTCGAAGCTGTCCACCGACAGGTCTTCGAGCTTGAGCGTGAGCTTGCTGCGCATGGGTCCTTCCCGGTGGTGGGAAGAGGACTGGGCCGAACGTACCGCATGATCGGCAGACTTCCCCAGGATCAGCGGGCGGGGGCGCCGCGCCGGCGCCCCCGCCCTCGATGCATCAGTAGCAGATCACGTTACCGCAGTTCGTGTACTGCGCCGACGGACACGGATCATAGCTGTTGCACATGTCGCTGTACGCGCCGCATCCGCCCCCGCACGACTCCGCGCAGCTGTAGTCGTCGCACGTGTTGTAGCAGGTGCCCGCGCAGCTGTCGCCGCCGCAGGTGGGGCAGCCTGGACAGGTGTTCTGGCCGCAGTACGTCCAGCAGGTGCACTGCTCGCCGAACACGGTGCCTTTCTCCTTCTTCGTGACCACGGTGTGGAAGCTGTCCACCGTCAGGTCTTCGAGCTTGAGCGAAAGCTTGCCGCGCATCGGATCCTCCAGATGATGGGTTGGATCACCGGCCCGCACGTCGCGGCGACCGGTGCATCAGAGACCGATCTCCAGGCGGGCGCAGGTGCCGGTGCGGCGCCTGCGCCCGTGGTGCGTCAGTAGCAGTGCATCCCGTTGCAGGCCGAGTAGAGCGCCGTGGGGCACGGCTGGTTGCTGTTGCACATGTCGCTGTACGCGCCGCATCCGCCCCCGCAAGACTCCGCGCAGCTGTAGTCGTCGCAGGTGTTGTAGCAGGTGCCCGCGCAGGTGTCGCCGCAGGTGCCGTTACACGACTGGTAGCAGGTGGGGCAGCCGGGGCACGTGCACTGCGTGTAGCAGGTGCACTGCTCGCCGAACACGGTTCCCTTGGCCTTCTGCGGGGCGGTGGTGTCGAACGTGTCGACCGTCAGGTCTTCGAGGTTGAGCGAAAGTTTGCCGCGCATGCGTCCTCCGAGGGTGGGGTGGTTCGCCGCCTCGCAATTACAGGCGGCGCTGACGGCACGGCCACGGCGGCCCGCCATCTGGATTGGGGGCCGGAGCGGCGGAGCGCTCCGGCCCGTGAAGCCTCAGGCACAGCAGACGTACCGGCCGCACGCCGTGTTCTGGCAGGTCTCGTCCGGGCAGCAGTCGGTGTAGCTCCCCGTGCCGCACCCTGCCTGGCACGTGTTCGGGCAGGTGGCCGGACAGGTGCCGTCGCAGGTGGGGCAGCCGGGACACGTGCACTGGGTGTAGCAGGTGCACTGCTCGCCGAACACGGTGCCCTTGGCCTTCTGCGGGGCGGTGGTGTCGAAGGTGTCCACCGTCAGGTCTTCGAGGTTGAGCGAGAGCTTGCCGCGCATGGTTCCTCCAGGGAAAGGTGGCGCCTCGCGGTTACGGGCGGCGCGGACGGCACGGCCCCGGCGGCGTGCCGATGGACGGTGGGCGGGCCGGGCGAGCGGGAAGTCCGGCCCGCGATGGCTCACGTCAGTAGCACTGGACCCCGTTGCAATACGTGTAGTGCGCCGTGGGGCACGGCTGGTTGCTGTTGCACATGTCACTGTACGCGCCGCATCCACCCCCGCACGACTCCGCGCAGCTGTCATCGTCGCACGTGTTGTAGCAGGTGCCCGCGCAGGTATCGCAGGTGCCGTTACACGAGGCGTAGCA
>DASQBH010000361.1:0-3926 GCA_035635315.1 Longimicrobium sp. | reverse complement strand
ATCCCCAGCGGCTCGAACAGCTCGCGCCGGCTGAACTCGTTCAGGCTCACGCCGCTCACCCGCTCCACGATGATCGCGAGAAGGTTGTAGCCCGTGTTGCTGTACGAGTATTCCGCGCCGGGGGTGAAGTTGAGCGACTTCTGGCGGCTGATGACGTCCAGCGCGTGCGCGTGCGTGTAGATGCGCGTGCCCCGCGGCCAGCCGGCCAGCTGCATCACGCTTCCCCAGTCGCGCAGGCCGCTGGTGTGGTTCAGCAGGTGGCGCAGGGTGATGGGGGTGCCGTAGTCCGGCACCTCGGGCACGTGGCGCCGCACGTCGTCGTCCAGCGACAGCTTGCCCTGCTGCGCCAGCCGCACGATGGCCGCCGCCGTGAACTGCTTGCTCACGGAGCCGGCCTCGAAGACGGTGGCCGGCGTGTTGGGGATGCCGTGCTCCAGGTTGGCGCTGCCGTACGCGCGGGAAAGGACCGTGCGCCCGTTGTGCGACACGCCCACGGCGCATCCCGGCGACTCCGCCTTGTTCCAGGCGGCAAAGAGCGAGTCCACGCGCACCGCGAGGTCGGGCTGCGCGGCGGCCGGCGCGGCAAGGAGCGCCAGCGGGGCAAGAAGGAGGTAACGCGTTCGCATACGGGAGGACACGGGTTCGCGGAACGGATGGTGGCGTGGGATTGGGGGACTCAACGTCTCCCGCTCCCCGTTGGTTTCACGGGGAGGCAGAAAGCTGCCCGGTCACCCCAGGGATGTAGTCATATGAATCCACAAAGGCAACAGCGAAAAGTACAGAGGAACAGACAAAAGCCAGAGGAACAGAGACGAATCGTTTTCCTCTGTTCCTCTGGCTTTTGTCTGTTCCTCTGTACCCCTCGCTGTTTGTTTTTTGCGGACTTGCGTGCACGCCGGGCTGAAAGGCTACGGCGCCGGCGTCGCGAGGTGGAAGGTAGCGATGTTGGAGCGGTGGCCGGGCTCGTACTCGCGCTCGGCGCCGCTGGGCTCGTGGTGCTCCCACAGCACCGCGTACGCCGAGTGCTCGCGCGCAAAGCGGGAGGTGACCAGCCACGCGTCGCTGAAGCGCACGGAGTCGCGCGCGGGAAGGTCGATGGCCGTGGGGCCGCCCATGCACGAGGTGCCGCCGCCGGGCGGGTGCAGCACCGTCTTGTCGGGCGCCATGACGTAGAACTCCACCTGGCACTGGTCCTCGAACTCCAGCCGCACGGGCCGGTCGCCCGGGTTCACCAGGTACGCCGTCATCCGCAGGGTGTCGCCGGGCTCCAGGTCGCCCGCGGGCTGCACGGTGAGCCGCAGCGGAAGGTTGGAGCTGTCGGTGCCGCCGTCGGAGCACCCGGCCAGCAGCAGCGCCGCGGCGGAAAGGAGCAGCCTGAGCCGTGGCATCATGCCGAGATCGCGCGGAGAAGGAAGCGGGGGATGGCCACGCGAAAGCTGGAGCCGTCGGGCCGCTCCATCACGTAGTATCCCTCCATGTGCCCTTCGGGGCCCTGCAGCACGCAAAAGCTCTCGTACTCGTGCACCTCGCCGGGGGCCAGCGTGGGCTCCTCGCCCACCACGCCCTCGCCCTGCACCTCGCTGTCGCCGGCGGCCGCGTCGTGGATGTACCAGTGCCGCCAGCGCAGCGTGGCCGTGCCGTCGCCCACGTTCTCGATGCGGATGCGGTAGGTGAACACGTACCGCGGCGCGTCCGGGTCGGAGCGCGCCCGCAGGTAGAACGGCGTCGCGGTTACGCGGATGCCTTCGGTCACACGGTGAAAGAGCATGGCCCGCGGCGGGAGAAGTGGGGTGGCGCCTCTACCGGGCACGATACGCCCCGCGCCGCGGCCGGTCAACGCCGCAGGTTTGTCGCAGGCGCGGGCGGCGCCTAGATTGGGCCTCCGTCCAGCCGCACCTGGCCGATCCCCATCCCGCCACAGGACGCACCGATGGAGCACCTCAAGACGCTCATCCGCAACGTACCCGACTTTCCCATGCCGGGCATCCTGTTTCGCGACGTGACCCCGCTGCTGCGCGATCCGGCGGGGCTCAGGCAGGTGGTGGACGCGTTCGCGGAGCGCTACCGCGGGGAGGGGATCGACGTGGTGGCGGGGATCGAGTCGCGCGGGTTCATCTTCGGGGCGCCGCTGGCGCTGGCGCTGGGCGTGGGCTTTGTCCCCATCCGCAAGCTGGGCAAGCTGCCGGCGGAGCGCATTACCCGCGAGTACGCGCTGGAGTACGGCACCAACGCGCTGGAGATGCACCGCGACGCGCTGCGGGCGGGCGAGCGGGTGCTCCTGGTGGACGACCTGCTGGCCACCGGCGGCACCGCCCGCGCCGCAGCCGAGCTCGTCCAGGAGCTGGGCGGCCAGATCGCCGAGGTGGCGTTCGTCATCGAGCTCGCCTTTCTGAACGGCCGCGCCGCCCTCCCCGACCACTCCGTGCACGCGCTGCTGGAGTACTGATCCCGATTCCGCAAAAAGACCGGGTCTCACGCAGAGCAGCGGAGAGGCAGAGCAGCAGAGGAACGGCAGGGTGTCCTCTGCTGCTCTGCCTCTCTGCGGCTCTGCGTGAATCGTTTTTGCGGATCCGGTACGAGGGCCGCGTCGGGCGCGCGGACTACAGCGCGCCCTTGTACAGCAGGAGGTTGGGGGTGCCCGCCGGGTTGCCGACGATCACGTTGGGCGTGGCGTTGTTCACGATCCAGGCGTGCACCGTGGCCGACGATGCGTCGCCGTAGGTGGCCTTGTACAGCGCCGCCACCCCGGCCGTGTGCGGCGAGGCCATGCTGGTGCCGCTGAGGATGTTGGTGCCGCTGCCCGTCCAGGTGGAGGTGATGTCCTCTCCCGGCGCGTACAGGTCCACGCACGAGCCGTAGTTGCTGAACCAGGCGATGGCGTCGGTAAAGGTGCTGGCCGCCGACGTGACCGCCGCCGCCGCGCTGGCAGGCGAGGTGTTGCACGCGGGCTGGGTCTCGTTGCCCGCCGCCACGGCCACCAGCACCCCCGCGTTGCTCAGGCTGGTGACCGCCGTGTTCAGGGCCGCCGAGTAGTCCCAGCGCAGCGACATGTTGGCCACGGCGGGCTTGTAGTGGTACAGCCGCAGCCAGTCCACCGCCCCGATGGTCTCGGAGATGTTGCCGTAGCCGGCGCAGTCGATGGTGCGCAGGCCGCGCAGGCGCACCTGCTTGGCCACGCCGTAGGTGCTGCTGCCGATGATGCCCGCCACGTGCGTGCCGTGCCCGTGGCAGTCGTTGCCCGAGCCGTGGTTAAGGTCGTAGTCGTACACGTTCATGGCGCGGCCGCCGAACTGCGGGTGGCTGGCCTGCATCCCCGTGTCGATGACGTACGCGTACACGTTGGGCGCGGTGGCCGTGTAGACGTAGGTGCCGTTCAGGGGACGGGCGGGCTGGTCGATGCGGTCCAGCCCCCACGGCGCGCTGTACTGCGTGGTGGCAATGCCGCCGCGCTGGTCCTGCTCCACGTAGTCCACGGCCGCGTTGTGCCGCAGCGCGTTGAGCTGCCCCTCCGTGAGCTGCGCCGCAAAGCCCTTGAGGGCGTTCTCGTACACCAGGCGCGGCGTCACGCCCGCCACGGCAGCCACCGAGCGGGGGTTGCCGCCCTCCTTGAGCACCACGATGTAGGCGCCCGGCACCACCCGGCCGGCAGAGGCGGAGAGCAGCGGCGCCTGTACGGCGGCACGTTCGGCGCCCGGGCCGGCCGGCGACTGGTCCGAGCAGGCGGCCAGCCCCGCGGCAAAGGCCGCCAGCAGCGAATTGCGCAGGTAACGCATGGGGTGTGTCCTTTCCGAGATCGTGAAGGGGCGCAGGCAGACCGGGTGGCGAGGGTCGCCACGCGAGGGGGGCTGCCGGCGGCGGGTGGGACGGGGGTCCGGCCCGGGGCGGATCGACCCTCCTTCCGGGGATGGGCTCGCCCTCATCCCCCT
>DASQBH010000360.1:0-4478 GCA_035635315.1 Longimicrobium sp. | reverse complement strand
CTCATCTCGTTCCGGATCGAGAGCGACGACCGCGTGTCCCTGCTCCACTCCCCGTATCCCGGCATGGTCGGCTTCTTTCGAAATACCTATGCTCGCGCCAACCCCGGCCGGCCGCCCCTGGGCGACAGCAAGAAGGCCGCGTTCAAGGCCTCGAACCAGAAATATGTCGTCGCCGAGAACGGCGGCGGCGGCGTGGTCAATGCCAATCGCGACCAGGCCCTGAGCTGGGAGACCTTCACAATCGAGCGGACGCGGAGGGGTGACCTCACGAGCGGGGAGCTCGTGAACATCAAAGCGCCGAACGGCCAGCACTACGTGGTCGCCGAGGAGCGCGGCGGGGGAGCCGTGAACGCCAACCGGACAGCCCCTTTCAACTGGGAGCGCTTTGTCATCGACGGCTGGGAGAACGATGTCACCAGGCTCGCCCGTGGGAAACCGCTCCCGAACGGCAGCGTCGTGACCCTGAGGACGGATGGTGACTTCTACCTTCGACCGGAGTCCGGCGTCCTCAAGGCCACAGGCACCTCCCCGGACGCGAGCGCCAAGTTCGTGCTCGAGCTCAAGTAGCCGGGCCGCCCTCCAGGCCAGAGACCTGTCGGGTCTTCGGCGGATTACAACGATCGTGGTTCATGGGCTTGCGCTCCCTTCCCGGTGCCTCTGCGTTCGTCGCTGCGTCCAAATCCGGAAAAGCATCAGGAACAGAGGAACAGACAAAAGCCGGAGGAACAGGGACGAACCGGTTTCCTCTGTTCCTCCGGCTGTTGTCTGTTCCTCTGTACCCCCGATCTTTTCCAGAATCTGGCACAAAACTGGTTTCTGCCGGGCGCGAACGGGCGTCAGAATCCCGAAACGCGAAACGTTTGCGCACCGGTCCGTGCATCCCCTGCACGGAACGCGGAACCTGCCCCTCCCACCCGGCAGAGCCCATGATCCTTCGCATCCTCCCCCTGCTCCTGCTGGCCTGCGCCGTTCCCGTATCCGCGCAGACGGTGCGCGGGCACGTTACCGAGCGCGAGACGCAGCGCCCCATCGCCGGCGCCTTCGTGGTGCTGCTGGACGCGTCGGGCACCCGGGTGGGCGCCACGCTCAGCGGGCCCGAAGGCGAGTTCGAGCATCGCGCGCCGCGGGCCGGCACCTACCGCCTGCGGGTGGAGCGCATCGGCACGCAGACGGTGACCTCGGCGCCGATCGAGCTCGCCGCGGGGGCGACGGTGCCGTTCGAGATGCAGGTGCAGACGCAGACGGTGATGCTGCCGCCGATCGTGGCCGAGGCCGGCGCGCGCTGTACGGTGCGCCCCTCCGGCGGGGTGCCGCTGGAGCAGGTGTGGGACGAGGCGCGCAAGGCGCTGTCGCTGGCGGCGTGGACGCAGGAGCAGGGAGGCGTGCCGTTCACCACCCTGACGTTCGAGCGGACGCGCGACCTGGTCTCGCTGCGGATCGGGGAGGAAGAGCGGCGGATGCACTCCGGCCTGGACCGCCGTACGTTCTTCAGCGCGCCGCCCGGGGAGCTGGCCTCGCGCGGGTACGTGCGAAGGGACAGCGAAGGAAACCACCTCTACTTCGGGGTGGACGCGGCGACGCTGCTCTCCGACGCCTTTCTGGACACGCACTGCTTCCGCATCGTGGGGAGCCCGGCCAACCGGCCGGAGCTGGCGGGGCTGGTGGGGCTGCGGTTCGAGCCGGTGCCCGGGTACCCGCGTCCCGACGTGGAGGGGGTGCTGTGGCTGGACCGGAGCACCAGCGAGCTGCGGCACGTGGAGTTTCGCTACACGCGCCACATGCAGCCCATGCCCGTGCCGCTGGAGCGGTTCGGCGGGCGGGTGGAGTTCACGCGGCTGGAGAACGGGGCGTGGATCGTGGAGCGCTGGTGGATCCGCATGCCGCAGTTCGCGCGGACGCCGCCGTGGAGCGTAAAGGTGGGCACGCGCACCGTCCGCACCGAGCAGCTGGCCTCGCTGAACGACCGCGACCTGGCGGTGGCGGCGGACCTCATCGGGCTCACCATGCGCGAGGCCGGCGGCGAGGTGCTGCTGGTGCACGATGCCGACCGCATCGGCCCGTGGCGAAGGGGCACGGCCACGCTGGAAGGGGTGGTGGTCGACGGCGCGGTGGGGATGGCGCTGGCCGGGGCCACGGTGTACGTGGCCGGGACCGATCACTCCACGCGGACGGACGCGGCGGGCCGGTTCCGGCTGCTGGGACTGCCGGAAGGCACGCAGCACGTCTCGTTCTTTCACCCGCGGACGGACTCGCTGCTGCTGGTGATGCCCCTTGCCGAGGTGGCGCTCGCCCCCGGGCAGACGACCTCGGTCACGCTCGCGGTGCCGCGCGACGTCCAGTGTCCCGGTCCGGCGGGGGAGCAGCGGTACGCGGCGCTCATCGGCCAGGTGCGGAACGCCGAGGCCGACAGCGTGCTCCACGACGCGACGGTCGCGGCGACCCTGCAGGGGGCGGGCGGGCGGCGGGCGCGCGGGTCCGGGCAGCCCCTGGAGACGCGCTCGGACTCCGCGGGACGCTACCTGCTGTGCGGGCTGCCCCTGGGCACCGACCTGAACGTGCGCGCCGCGGCGTCGTCACTGCGCCCGGAGACCATCCAGCGCAAGTTCGATGCGGAAGGGCTGTACCACCACGACTTTACCCTGTCTGCGAACCCGTAGCGGAGAAGGAGGGGATGCGGAGGGGTTCCGCTGCTTCTCCGCGCCTCTCCCTTGCTGCCACCCGCCGGTCGGCCGCCCCGCCGCCCGCACGGGAGACTTTCCCCTCGTCCCCGGTAGAGCCATGACCTTTCGCATCCTTTCCCTGCTCCTGCTGGCGTGCGCCCTTCCGGCGTCCGCCCAGACCGTGCGCGGCCGGGTGACCGACCGCGCGACGCAGCAACCCGTCGTGGGCGCGTTCGTGGTGCTGCTGGACGCCACGGGTGACGGCGTGCGCGCCGACATCAGCGGGCCCGGCGGCGAGTTCCAGCACCGCGCGCCCGGCCCCGGGGTGTACCGCCTGCGGGTGGAGCGCATCGGCGTGCAGACGGTGACCTCGCCGGCGTTCGAGATCGGCGAGGGGGCGACGGTCGCGTACGACCTGCCGGTGGAGACGCGGGCGGTGACGCTGCCGGTGATCACGGCGACGGCCGGCGCGCGCTGCACGGTGCGGCCTTCGGGCGGGGTGCCGCTGGAGCAGGTGTGGGACGAGGCGCGCAAGGCGCTGTCGCTGGCGGCGTGGACGCAGGAGCAGGGGGGCGTGCCGTTCACCACCATGACCTGGGAGCGCACGCGGAGCCTGGGCTCGCTGGCCGTGCACGAGGAGGTGCGGCGGATGCGGTCGGGGTTCGACCGCGCCACCTTCTTCAGCGCGTCGGCCCGGGAGCTGGCGGACGGCGGGTACGTGCGCGCGGAGAGCGACGGCAGCTACACCTACTACGGCGTGGACGCCGCCAACCTGCTTTCCGACGACTTTCTGGACACGCACTGCTTTCGCCTGCGCGCCGGCCCGCGCGAGCAGCCGGAGCTGCTGGGGCTGGAGTTCGAGCCCGTGCGCGGGCAGTCCAGGCCCGACATCCGCGGCGTGCTGTGGCTGGACCGGCAGAGCAGCCAGCTGCGCCACCTGGAGTTCCACTACACGCGCCACCTGCGGCCCCGGCCGGTGCCGCTGGAGCACTTTGGCGGGCGGGTGGAGTTCACGCGGCTGGAGAACGGGGCGTGGATCGTGGAGCGCTGGTGGATCCGCATGCCGCAGGTCGACCACATGGCGCCCTGGGTGGTGCGGGTGGGGGGACGCGCCATCCGCACGGAGGACCTGCGCACGCTGCGGGGCCGGGACCTGGCGGACGCGGCGATGCTCCTGGGGCTGACCGTTCGCGAGGCGGGGGGCGACGTGGTGCTGGTGCACGACGTGAACCGCGTGGACGCGGCCGGAACGGGCACGGCGTCGCTGGAAGGGGTGGTGGTGGACAGCGTGGGAGGGACGCCGCTGGCCGGGGCGACGGTGTACGTGGCGGGAACCCACCACGTCGCCCGCACCGACGCGGCCGGGCGGTTCCAGCTGCGGGGGTTGCCCGCGGGCGAGCAGCGCGTCTCGTTCTTTCACCCGCGGACGGACTCGCTGCTGCTGGTGATCCCCCTGCGCGAGGTGGCGCTGGCCCCCGGCGCGACGGCGACGGTGACGCTGGGCGTGCCCCGCACGGGCCAGTGCATCGGCACGGCCGGGGTGCGCCGCGCGGCGCTGGTGGGGCACGTGCGCAGCGCCGAGCCCGACAGCGCGGTGGCCGATGCGGCCGTCGAGGCGACCATCGTCCTGGACGCGGCGCGCGAGGCGTACGCGTGGTTGCTTCCGCTGGCGACGTACTCGGATTCCGCCGGGCGCTACCTGCTGTGCGGCCTGCCCGTGGGCATCGACCTGGCCATCAATGCAGCCGCGCCTTTCCTGAACCCCGCGGCCATCCGCCGGACGCTGCCGTCCGAAGGGCTGTACCACCACGACTTCAC
>DASQBH010000359.1:0-3965 GCA_035635315.1 Longimicrobium sp. | reverse complement strand
GGAGGCGGGGATCAAGGACGCCACGCTGGAGATTCGCGGGCAGTACGCGTACGGATTTCTCAAGGCCGAGCGCGGCGTGCACCGGCTGGTGCGCATCAGCCCGTTCGACAGCGCGGCGCGCCGCCACACCAGCTTCGTCTCGGTGTTCGTGTCGCCCGCCGTGGACGACACCATCGAGATCGAGGTGCGCGAGGAAGACATTGAGATGGACGTGTACCGCGCGTCCGGCGCCGGCGGCCAGCACGTCAACAAGACGTCGTCCGCCGTCCGGCTGCGGCACCTGCCCTCCGGCATCGTCGTGGCGTGCCAGCAGGAGCGCTCGCAGCACAAGAACCGCGCGACCGCCATGAAGATGCTCAAGGCGCGCCTGTACCAGCGCGCGCTGGAGGAGCAGGAGGCCGAAAAGGCCAAGCTGGAGTCCACCAAGTCCGACATCGCCTTCGGCAGCCAGATCCGCTCGTACGTGTTTCAGCCGTACACGATGGTCAACGACCACCGTACCGAGCTCAAGATCCCCGACGTGCAGCGGGTGATGGACGGCGACCTGCAGCCCTTCATCCACGCGTACCTGCGGCAGTACGGGGCCGTTCACTCCGATGGCCAGTGAGCCGATGACGACCGAGCCCGCGGACGACCGGCTGTCCGATGAGCGCGTGGTCGCCGACCGCGTGGCCAAGCTGGCGCGCCTGCGCGAGCGGGGCGTGGAGCCGTACGCCTACTCGTACGATCCCACCCACCACTCCGCCGCCGCCCTGGCGCTCTTCGAAGAGCACGAGGCGGTGCACGGGGCGGGCGCGGAGCTGGCGGAGCACGTGCGCGTGGCCGGCCGCATCGTCAGCAAGCGGACGATGGGAAAGAGCACCTTCGCGCACCTGGCCGACCGTACGGGAAAGATCCAGCTCTACTTTCGCGTCAACGACCTGGCGGAATCGTACGACCTGCTGGACCTGATCGACCTGGGCGACTGGATCGGCGCGGAGGGCACCCTGTTCCGCACCCGCACCGGCGAGGTGTCGCTCAAGGTCTCGGCGTTCACCCTGCTCGCCAAGGGCCTCCGTCCGCTGCCGTTCGGCAAGGAAGAGACGGACCCGGAGACGGGTGAGCGGCGCGTCTACAGCGGCTTCACCGACATCGAAGCCCGCTACCGCCAGCGCTACGCCGACCTGGCCGTGAACCCCGAGGTGCGCGACGTCTTCGTCATGCGGGCCAAGGTGGTCACCGCGTTGCGCCGCTTTCTGGACGAGCGGAACTTCGTGGAGGTGGAGACGCCGATCCTGCAGCCGCTGTACGGCGGCGCGCTGGCCCGGCCCTTCGTGACGCACCACAACGCGCTCGACATGCAGCTCTACCTGCGCATCGCGGATGAGCTGTACCTCAAGCGCCTCATCGTGGGCGGCATGGAGCGGGTGTACGAGATCGCCAAGAACTTCCGCAACGAGGGGCTCAGCCGGTTTCACAACCCCGAGTTCACCATGCTGGAGTTCTACGCCGCGTACATGGACTACGAGGACGTGATGCGGCTCACCGAAGAGCTGCTGGTCCACGTGATCGATTCCGTCCTGGGCGGTGGGCCGGTGAAGTTCGGCGAGCACGAGATCCACTTCACCCCGCCGTTCGCGCGCTTTTCGATGTACGAGGCCATCCGCGACATCGGCGGCGTGGACGTGCCGGCGCTGGACGAGGACGGGCTGCGGGCGGAGGTGCGCAAGCTGGGCGTCAGCGCCGACGAGGTGAAGACGATGGGGCGGGGAAGGCTGATCGACGAGCTCTTCGGCACCCTGGTGGAGCACAAGCTCATCCAGCCCACCTTCATCACCGACTACCCGCGCGAGATGTCGCCGCTGGCCAAGCCCAAGCGGGGCGACCCGGAGCTGACGGAGCGCTTCGAGCTGATGCTGGCGGGCAAGGAGCTGCTGAACGCGTACAGCGAGCTGAACGACCCCATCGACCAGCGCCAGCGCTTCGAGGCGCAGAAGCGCCTGGCCGCCGCGGGCGACGAAGAGACGCAGCCGCTGGACGAGGACTTCCTGCGCGCCATGGAGTACGGGATGCCCCCCACCGGTGGGTTCGGGATGGGGATCGACCGGCTGGTGAGGATCCTGCTGAACCAGCACTCCGTCCGCGACGTGATCCTGTTCCCGACGATGAGGCCGGAATGAGGGGACAGGCTACAGGGTACCGGGGACAGGGAGTCGCGGCGGCGGCGCTGGGCCGTGCCGGCTATTCCCTATTCCCTATTCCCTATTCCCTCATCACCGCAGGAGGTCCGCGGTGAAGCTGGAATGGCGCGTCGCGCGCCGCTACCTCTCGAGCCGCCGGGGAACGCGCTTTCTCTCGCTCATCACCCTCATCGCCATCGGCGGCGTGTCGGTGGGCGTTACCGCGCTCATCGTGGTCACCGCGGTGATGAACGGGCTGCAGACGGAGTTGCGCCGGGGGATCCTGGGCGTCAACCCGCACATCTTCGTCCTCACCTACGGCGAGGGGATGCGGATGGACGACTGGCAGCGCCCGCTGCTGCGCACCCGCCAGGTGGACGGCGTGGTGGCGGCCGGGCCCTTCGTCCAGACCGAGGTGGGGCTGCGCAACCGCGGCGGCTACGCCGAGGCGGCCGTGCTGCGGGGGATCGACATGGGCGCCGCCGGGGCGCAGGTGACGGAGATCCCCGCCATCCTGCGCCGCGCCCGCATCCACGTGGACAGCACCCGGTCGGGGCTGCCGGGGATCGCCATGGGGCACACGCTGGGGGCACGGCTGGGGCTCATCCCCGGCGACACCATCACCGTGGTCTCGTTCACCAACGCGCGCGTCACCGCCTCCGGCATCATGCCCAAGCTGGCGATGTTCGAGTTCGTGGGCGGCTTTCGCACCGGGATGTACGAGTACGACACCAAGTTCGCCTACGTGAGCCTGGGCGCCGCGCAGGACCTGGCGGGGCTGGGGGCTGCGGTGAGCGGGCTGGAGGCGCGGACGGCGGACCCCAACCGGGCGGAGGAGGTGTCCGGCCGGATCAACCAGGCGCTGGGGCTGCCGTACCGCACGGACAACTGGATGAGCATGAACGCGTCGCTCTTTTCCGCGTTGAAGCTGGAGAAGCTGGCGCTCACCCTCATCCTGCTGCTGATCGTCATCGTGGCCGCCTTCAACATCGTCAGCACCCTGGTGATGGTGGTGACGGACAAGACGCGCGAGATCGGCGTGCTCAAGTCCATGGGGATGACGGCGCGGCGCATCCTGCGTCTGTTCATGGTGCAGGGGCTGGTGATCGGCATCGTGGGCGCGGCCATCGGGGGGACGCTGGGCGGGCTGGTGACGTACGTGGTGGACCGCTTCGAGCTCATCAGCATCCCCGGCGACATCTACTTCATCAGCCACCTGCCGGTGAAGATCGATCCGCTGGACCTGGTCGTCATCCTGCTGGCGACGGTGGTGATCTCGTTCCTGGCGACGGTGTATCCTGCATGGCAGGCGGCGCGGCTGGACCCGGTGGAGGCGATCCGCCATGAATAGCCCCCTGCCATTTTTTCGCGAGGAAGGGTGGGTCGCCAACGCAGCCGCCCCTTCCATCGTCGCGCGCGGCGTGCGAAAGGGCTACGTGGGCGGCGACGGCAGCAGCCTGCAGGTGCTGGACGGCGTGAACCTGGAGGTGCGCCCGGGCGAGATGGTGTCCGTCATCGGGCAGAGCGGGTCGGGCAAGTCCACGCTCCTGCACGTGCTGGGCGCGCTGGACCACGCCGACGCGGGCGAGGTGCACATCGGCGGCCGCCACATCGCCTCATTGAAGGAAGAGGCGCTGGCGGAGCTGCGGGGGCGGAACGTGGGATTCGTGTTCCAGTTCCACCACCTGCTGCGCGAGTTCAGCGCCCTGGAGAACGTGATGATGCCGCAGCTGATCGTCGGCACCTCCGAGCGCGACGCGCGCAAGCGGGCCGAGGAGCTGCTGGGGCTGATCGGGCTGATGCCGC
>DASQBH010000358.1:0-4406 GCA_035635315.1 Longimicrobium sp. | reverse complement strand
GATCACGGCGATGGGCATTGCCGTCTACGAGGGCAAGCCGGCGGGCGGAGTGGTCATCGTCTACTTTGTGTTTACCGCCTGGACCGCCGTCAAGACGCTGCCCGGGGCGGGCCGGCGCGTGGACATCATCCTCATGCTGCTGGCGTTTGCGCTCGCCGCGGGGGAATACGTTCGCGGATTCACCGCGCTGGGCCGGCCCGGAAACCAGATCGGGGGTGTGCCGGCCGGAATGATGTTCTTCATGGCCACGATCCTCCTGCTCGCCAGCATCGGCGACGCGCGGATGATCCGGGCCGGCGGCATTCAGGGAACGCGGCGGGTTGCGCGCCACCTGTGGCGGATGTGCTTCGGTCTGTTCATCGCCTCCGGCTCGTTCTTCCTGGGCCAGATGAAGTTCATTCCCGAGCCGGTCCGCATCCTCCCGCTGCTCCTGGCCCTGGCCGTCAGCCCGCTCGTGGTGCTGCTGTACTGGATGTGGCGCGTCCGCATCAAGCAGAACCTGCGCGGATTGATGACCGCGAAGCCGACTCTCGAGGCACGGACGGCGGCAGACCCCGTGTCCGGAACGGCGAAAAGCCCCGCAGACCACGCGGAGCCCGCGCTGGTGCACGGGTAGGATCCGCGGAAACGCGCGACAGGCGGGTGCGACGTGTATCCCCTCTCCCACGCAGTTTGTGGGAGAGGGCAGGCGAGGAACGAGCCGGGTGAGGGCCAACCCGTGACACGCACGAGACGGCGACGAGGGCGTCCGCACACAATGCGGGCGCCCTCGCCGTTTCATCCAACTCCTTTACTCCCTTCACTTTCGCACTTTCGCACTCCCGCACTTTCGCACTGCCGTATCGAACCGTGCCGGGATCGTGACACGTCCGCGACGCGCGGGGTGTGGTTGCGTGACGGGCGGCCGGGAAGTTTCCGCCGTCCGCACCTGCGGGCGCACGATAACGCTCGATCACCCGAAGATTACGAGGCCCTTTCCGTGAGACGCTCTCACCGACTGAACGGTCCCGGCATGGTACGCGGGAGCCTGCTGCGCGCGGCTCTCGCGTTTGCTTTTCTCGCCACTCTCGCGCTGGGCGCGGCGCCGCTGGCCGCGCAGGCGGGGCAGGTGACCGGCCGCGTGCTGGACGCCGCCACCGGACGCCCCGTGGCCGCCGCCCGCGTGACCGTGCAGGGGCTGCAACTGGCCGCCAACGCGGGCGTCGACGGCCGCTACACCCTTACGGGCGTCCCCGCCGGCCCGCGGACGCTCACCGTCGCCGCGCTGGGCTACGCGTCGAAGACGGTCACCGGCGTGGTGGTGCCCGCGGGGGGCGCCGTTACGCAGGACGTCTCGCTGAGCGCGGCCACGCTGCTGCTGGAGAGCGTGACCGTCACCGCGCAGGCGGAGCGGGGGAGCGTGACGCAGGCGCTGGACGAGCAGCGCACCGCCATGGGCGTGGTCAACGCCCTGGGCGCGGAGCAGATCGCCCGCAGCCCGGACAGTGACGCGGCGCAGGCCATCCGCCGGGTGAGCGGCGTGACCGTGCAGGAGGGTCGCTACGTGGTGGTGCGCGGGCTGAGCGAGCGGTACACGACGGCCGCACTCAACGGTGCCCGCATCCCCAGCCCGGAGCCGGAGCGGCGCGTGGTGCCGCTGGACATGTTCCCCGCCGGGCTGCTGCAGACGGTCTCGACGACGAAGACCTTCACGCCCAACCTGGCGGGCGACTTCAGCGGCGCGCTGGTGAACATCCGCACCCGGGAGTATCCCACGCAGCCCATCTTCTCACTGAGCAGCACCCTGGGCTACAACCCCGACGTGACCGGACGGACGCTGGCGCTGCCGCCGCTGGGGCGCGTGGACTACACCGCGTTCGGCTCCGACCGCGGCCTGCCGAGCGAGGTGGCGCAGTACGGCGACTTCCAGGGGCGGACGATCGGGAGCCAGGAGTACAACCGCATGGTGAACTCCTTTCGCGGCGTCTGGCTGCCGGAGGAGCAGACGGGGGGGATGAACGGCTCGCTGGCGATGACGCTGGGCGGCACCAGCCCCCTGCTCCTGGGCCGCGAGCTGGGATACGTGGGCAGCTTCAGCTACTCGCGCGACTTCGAGGTGCTTTCCGACCACCGCCGCGCGCAGGTGCTGCTGGAGGACCAGTCCACCGGCGCCGTGCGCGAGACCGACCGCTTTGTGGGCGACGTGTCGCGGGTGGGCGTGCTGTGGGGCGGCGTGCTGAACCTGAGCACCTCGCTGGGCGGCGACCACCGCGTCAGCCTCAACAACACCTACAACCGCTCGTCGGAGAGCGAGGCCCGCGCCGACTCGGGGAGCATCGAGCTCACGGGGCTGGAGCTGATCGTCAACCGTCTGCGGCTGGTGGAGCGCTCCATTCGCTCCAACCAGCTGCGCGGCGAGCACGGGTTCGGGCGCGGCAAGCTGGAGTGGACGGTCACCTCGTCCGGCGTGACGCGCGCGGAGCCGGACCGCTCGGAGTGGGTGCTCGACACCAGCAACGGCGAGCGCCGCTGGTACGCCATCAGCAACGAAGCCGCCGTCCGCACCTTCGGCGACCTCTCGGAGAACAGCCTGGAGGGCGGGGCGGACTACCACCTGTCCCTGGGCGCGGGGGAGCGGCACCGGCTCAGCTTCGGCGGGATGGTGCGGCGCACGGACCGCGACGCGGAGAACACGTCGTACAGCATCTCCGCGCTGGGCCTGCCGGAAGAGGCCACGTCGCTCACTCCCGCGGAGATCTTCGACGGGCGCTACACGGGGGATGACGATCGCTTCTTCCTGGTGGTGCCGCTGGGCGTGGGCGGGTCGTACGCGGCGGAGGACCGGCTGGCGGCGGGGTACGGGATGCTGGAGCTCGCGCTGACGGACCGCGTGCGGGTGATCGGCGGGGCGCGGGTGGAGCGGAGCGAGGTCACGGTGACGTCGGACCCCACCTTTGGCGACACCGACGTGGCGAACCCCGTCTACACGGACGTGCTGCCGGCGCTGGCGGTGAACGTGGACCTGACGGACCGGCAGAAGGTGCGCTTCAGCGCCTCGCAGACGCTGGCGCGGCCGGAGTACCGCGAGCTGAGCGCCATCGCCTACCGTGACGTGATCGGCGAAGAGCTGGTGCGCGGCAACGGCGACCTGCGCCGCACGCTGATCCAGAACCTGGACGCGCGGTGGGAGTGGTACCCCGGCGCGGACGAGGTGGTGAGCCTGGGCGTGTTCGCCAAGCGCTTCGACGGCCCCATCGAGCGCATCTACCTCCCCACCTCCGGCAGCCGCATCGTCTCCTTTGCCAACGCGGAGCGCGCGGTCAACTACGGCGTGGAGCTGGAGCTCCGCAAGTCGCTGGGGATGCTGGGAAGCGCCGGCGAATCGTGGAGCGTCATCACCAACGCCACGCTCGTCCGCAGCGACGTGAGGGTGGTGGGGGAGGATGCGGACCGGCCGATGGTGGGGCAGTCGCCGTACGTGGTGAACGCCGGCCTGGCCTGGTCGCCCGCGGACGGGCGGACGAGCGCCACGGTGCTGTACAACCTGTTCGGCCGCCGCATCACCAGCGCGGGCGCGGGGGTGCTGCCGGACGTGTACGAGCAGCCGCGGGGCATCCTGGACCTTTCGCTGCGCCACGGCCTGGGCGACCACTTCTCGCTCAAGCTTGACGCGGAGAACCTGCTGGACGCCGAGTACGAGTTCTCGCAGGGCGGCGTGGTCCGCGAAAGCTACCGCACCGGCCGCTCCGTCTCCTTCGGCGTCTCCTGGCGCCGCTAGGAAAAAACTGTTGGGTACAGAGGAACAGACAACGGCCAGAGGAACAGAGGAAGAATGGGGAACGCATCCTCCATTTTCTCCTCTGTTCCTCCGGCTTTTGTCTGTTCCTCTGTACCTAACAGTTCTTGAAGTTGGTGATTCGGGATGATGTCGTGACGTGCCCGTGGCAGAGCCGTGCGCCCTTCAAGACGACGGGCCGCGAGGTTGATGTCGCGTGTGCGCACGCACGACCGAACCGAACAACCCACGACTCGGGATTCAGATGAAAAACGCACTCCGGCGGTGGATTGCCACGTCCGTGCTGATGGCCGCTTCACTGGCTGCCTGCGACGGCGATGGGGGAACGGATCCGCAGCCGCTCACCGCGCCCACCGGCCTTACCGGCGCCGCGGGGAGCCAGCAGGTCACGCTCACCTGGCAGGCGGTGTCCGATGCCGAAGGCTACAAGGTGCAGCGCGCGGCCGGTGGCACCACCACCTTTGCCGACGTGGGCACCACGGCGACGGCCAGCTACACCGACACGGGGCTCTCGGCCGCCACCACCTACACCTACCGCGTGATGGCCACGCGCGGCACCGAGACCGGCGCCGCCACGGAAGTCACCATCACCACCAGCAACCTCCCCGTGGTGCTGGTCGGCAGCGACATC
>DASQBH010000357.1:0-2508 GCA_035635315.1 Longimicrobium sp. | reverse complement strand
GAGGCGAGGATCTCGCCGATGCCCAGGTTGCCCAGCGCCGCCACGCCGCCGGCGGTGTCCACGACGAAGCGGTCGCCCAAGGGGCTGCCGCTGCGCAGCCGCAGCAGGTACTTGCCCCCGATCCCCAGGTCCGGCGAGGTGGCGGGCCAGGCGAAGCGCACGTGCGAGGGTGCCACGCAGCTGGCGTGCGTGTCGGGCGTGCCGACGCGGTACACGTTGCCCGTGGTGGGCACGTAGCAGGCACGGATGGAGTCGGTCTGGGCGGCGGCGGGAGCGGCGGCCGCGGCCAGCGACACGGCGGCCAGCGCGGCGATCAGGAAGCGGTTGCGCATTGGGGTGCCCTTTGGGTGCGAGGGTTGGGATCTCGGTTGGGGACTATGGGGTCGGTCTTTTCAGGAGGCGGGAAAGAGCGCGTCCGCGTTCGCCAGCACCAGCCGCAGCGCGGCCACTTCCACCACGTTGGTGTCCGGTGCGGAGCGCTCCAGCGCGTTCAGCGTGCCGTTCGCGTCTTCGATGGCGCTGCGGACGGCGGCCGTGTCGCCCGCGCGCACCGCATCGCCCAGCGCGGCGAAGGTCTGGTTCACGCCACGGATCGCGCCGGTGGTGCCCAGGGTGGGAATCACGCGGCTGCGGGCGTCATCCACCGCCCGTGCCAGGCCCGCCCTGAGGATGAACACGGTGGGGGAGGCATCGGCCACGGGCTGGGCGGAGGGCGCCGTCAGGGTGGCAGGGTTGTCGACGCAGGCAGCCAGCCCTGCGGCGATGAGGGGAACGGCCAGGGGAGTTCGCTTCATGGCAACCTCCAGCGGGTGGATGGGCATCGCACCTGAACCGGATTTGCTTCCGTACCGAGGCCGATTCGGTGCGACCGAGGGCCTGACCGGCGTCTTCCAGGCAGGACGCCACGGAGGACGTGCGTCAGGCGATGGCGGTGGAATTTGTCACTTCGAGTGGACGGGTCCGGTGCGTTTCGGCATCGGCGGACAGAGAAAGATATAGGCCGTAAGCGATGATCCGCACGAGCTTTGTGATCCCATCTGTTTACAGTCTGAATTTGATCGAAAGGAGCGGGCGTACGGGTGCGGCCCACACTGGCCAGGGTCGTGGACCGCTTTGAACGTGAGAGGGCCCTGCACCGTCCCCGGGATGACGGATACGGCACGATTGCGCCGCCACGTCCCGGTGTCTCCAGGCCGGTACGGATGCTTCGGGATTCGCTGCAGGGGGAATTGATTGCTCCGGAAGCCGACACCTGTCTCGTGCCGCTACGGGTAGCGGGACGCCGTGCCGGTTTTCAGCGCAGGACCTTGCGGATGAAGCGCTCGTCGGGGCGGGCGCACTTGGCGTGGGCGGTGCACACCCACTGCACGTCGTAGGGGCGCAGGCGCTCGAAGAGGGAGATGAGCTCGGCGTGGTTGCGCTCTTTGTCCTCGGTAAAGATCCCCATCCCGGGGCCGAAGCCGGTGTGGTACGGGCGCGAGATGGCGTCGCCGGCGAAGAGCACGCCCCGGTGCAGGTAGGCCGTGCTCCCCGGCGTGTGGCCGGGGACCACGAAGGCGCGGATGGTGTCCGTGCCCAGGACGAACGTCGTGTCGCGCGAGAACGGCCGTACGGCCACTTCGCCGCGCCACGGGCCCGCATCGCCGCGCAGGGCACGGGCTGCGCGCGAAGGGATGTCGGCGTGCGCCGTCGTGCTCTCGAAGAGAGGAACCTCCGCCTGCATCATGTGAAAGCGCGCGTGCCGCACCAGCCTCCACGCCGTGATGTGGTCGCGGTGGCTGTGCGTCACGAACACGTCCGTCACGTCCTCCGGCCGCGCCCCGATCTGCGCCAGGCCGCGCCGCAGCGCCCGATCTGCCCCGCCCCATCCCAGGTCCACCACGAACACGCCCTCCGCGGTGCGCGCGGCGAACACCATGCTCTGGTACGGCCAGGTGGTGGGGATGGCGTTGGCGTCCGGCCCCTCCACCTGGCGCAGGTTCATGGTGCACCCGGCCAGGAGGAGCAGCGGAAGGAGGCGGAAGAGTCGGCTCGGCATCGGGACGATCGGGGGGAAAAACGAAGACCGCCGGCCCGCCCCGTGTAAGAGGCGGACCGGCGGGCATACCCCCGTGCGGGGCCGGGGTTCAGGCCGCGGCGGCGTGGCGCGCGGTGAGGTCCACCAGGCGCGGCGCGGTGAAGGTGACGGCCTGCGCGGGCGGATCGGCGTCCTCCCCCGTGCGGAAGCGCCGCACGTCCGCCTGCAGCTCGCCGGCGATCTGCGACAGCTCGCTGGCGGAGGCGCTCATCTCCTCCATGGACGCGTTGATCTCCTCCACCGCCGCCGCGGCCGACTCCGCCGCGCTGGCGTTGCTGCGCGACAGGCGGGTGAGCGCATCCAGCGCGTCCGCCGCGCCCGCCTCCACCGCCGCCGGGTCCACCCCCGCGCCGGAGAGCGCCGCGCGGCTGGCCCGCGCCATCTGCTCCGCCGCGCTGGAGATGCCGGACAGCTCCGCCACCGTCTTCTCT
>DASQBH010000356.1:0-6767 GCA_035635315.1 Longimicrobium sp. | reverse complement strand
GCACCGCCAGCCCGCGCTTGATGGCGGCGATGATCTCGCGCCCGCGCCGCTGCGCCATCCCCTCCGACAGGCCGGTGACCCGCGGCAGGTCGCGCACGTCGGCGGGGGGCGAGGCGCTCATCTCCAGCAGCGCCTGGTTGCCCAGGATGCGGAAGGTGGCCTGGTCGCGCTCCCTGGCCACGCCCTCGCGCCACTCGTGCAGCTCGCGCAGGATGGCCAGGCCGCGGGGAGCGAGGTCGCGTGCGCCCTTCATCCGCATGAACGCCTCGCGGCCGTCCTCCGCCTCCGTCCAGCGGGTCTGCTCGCGGCGCAGGAACTCCTCCTCCGCCCAGTGCAGCCGCCCCTTTTCCTGCAGCCCTTCCTTGAGGCGGTCGCGCAGGTCGGGAAGGTGCGCCGTGTCGGTGGCGGCGTACTCCTTCATCCCCGCGCTCAGCGGGCGCTCGGCCCAGTCGGCGCGCTGGAACTCCTTGGGAAGCTTGAGGCCCAGGTACTTTTCGACGATGTTGCCCAGCCCCAGCTGCCGCTCGCCCAGGAACGCCGCCGCGATCTGCGTGTCGAACAGGCCGCTGATGCGCAGCCCCGCGTCGCGGTCCAGGATGCGGACGTCGTAGTCCGCGTCGTGAAAGATCTTTTCGACCTTGGGGTCCGCGAACAGCTCGCCCAGCGCCGTCAGCTCGCCGACGGAGAAGGGGTCTACCAGGTAGTTGCGTGTACGCGTCGAGAGCTGCAGCAGGCTCAGCCGGTCGAAGTAGCGGTGGTAGCCCGCCGCCTCGGTGTCGACCCCCAGCAGCGGCTCTCCCCGCAGCTCGTCCACCAGCGTGATCAGCCGGTCGGGACGTTCGATGTATTCGTGATCCATGCTCTCGCCGTCTCAAGAAGCGGGCAAAATCGCCGCGCAGAGCGGCGGTCGCAAGGTCCGGGCTCATCCGCGGGCACTGTACATCCCGCCCTTGCGCCGCGAAATTGGTCGTCCCGCGGTCACCCATCGTTTGAAAGCACTCCCATGCACGTTCGCAGCGCCGTCCTCGTTCTCTTCGCCTGCGTTCTCGCCGCGCCCGCCGCGGCACAGGACGCAAACACGTACCGCAGTCCTGCCGGGTATGTCGTAGACCTTCCCGCCGGCTGGGTCCGCGCGCCGGAATCCGCCGTGGAGGACGTGCGCCGCGCGGCGCCGGCCAACCCCGGGCTCACCCACGAGGCGGTGTTCCAGACCGGCCGCGCGCGGTGGCCCTCGCCGCCCTTCGTCTCCATCGCGCGGGGGGTCACGCCCGACTGGCTGACGCCGGAGGAGTTCCGCAGGCGGTGGACCTCGCCCGACGCGCAGGCGCGGCTCCAGGGCGGAGCGGTCAGGGCCGACACGAGCCGCCTGGGCCGGGTGGGAATGCGCATGGGTGAACCGTGGTGGGACGAGGCCAACCGCGCGGCGTGGATGCGGGCGGACATGGAAGCGATCGGCGGCTTCTCGTGGACCGTGATGAAGCTGCACCCGGCCGGAGGGTCGATGATCCTCATCCAGTACTACAGCGCCGCCGGTGCGGACGAGGAGCAAGTGCTGGCGCAGCTCGACGAGGTGGTCCGCTCCATACGCGTGGACTGACCGGCGTCGTCCGCACGGCAGAACGTAAAGGACGCAGGGACGATCCGGTCCTCTGCGTCCTTTTCAACTCTGCCGACGGTGCATGCCGTGGAGGCGAAGCGGATTGCCGCCCCTTGGACGCGCTCCCTCCCCGCGTCCGGCCGGCGGCACGACGCGTGGGAAGGAAGGGCGCGCCACCGGGACGCCACATTCGGCCGTGGCGCATCCGTTGCTCTCTCATTGATCCGCTGCTACCCTCCCCGGTGGCAGCGGTTTTCGTGCTGGTACGGATCCACACGCAAGGACGTGCCCCATGCCCCATCCGCGTCTCCGCCGGCTCCTTCCCGCGGCGTGCCTGCCGCTGCTCCTGGCCGCGTGCGGGAGCGAGTCCCCCTCCGCCATCGCGCCCCCGGACGGAATCTCCACGGTCACGGCCGCCAACGGCGTCAGCCTTTCGCTGACCGGCGGCGGGGCGCAGTCCGGCGCTCCCGGACAGCCCCTCGCCGCGCCCGTCGCGGTGCGGGTGACGGACCGCGGGGGCAGGCCCCTGGCCAACCGGCAGGTCATCTTTACCGTCGCCGCCGGCGCGGACGCGGACCCGCGGCTGGCCCGCACCGACGCGGACGGCTACGCGCGCTCCACCTGGACGCTGGGCCCGCAGCTGGGCACGCAGTCGCTGCGGGTAAGCGGCACGGGCGGCACGCTGGTGGTGACGGCGAACGCCCAGCGCGGGAGCGGCGCGCGCATCGGCCTGGTCAAGCGGCTGGGCGACGAGCAGACGGCGGCCGCCGGCACCCTGCTGGGCGGGACCGTCCATGCCCTGGTGGTGCGCGACGACGGGTCGGTGGTGCCGAACGCCGTGGTTACGTTCACGGCCGGCAGCGGCGGCCGGGTGGACCGCGCCTCCGTCCGCGCCGCCGGCAACGGGATCGCGCAGGTGCGCTGGACGCTGGGCCCCGTCGGCGGCGCGCAGACGCTCACGGCCTCCACCCCCGGCGCGGCACCCGTCACCTACACGGCCACGGCCACGGGCGGCGTGGAGCAGCGCAAGGCGCCGGCCACCCTGCAGGTGATGCCGGACTCGCTGGTTCTGGATGCCGGAGCCTCGGCCACGCTCACGGCCGTCATCCGCGACGAAGACGGGGCGCAGATCCCCGGCAACGCCCCGGCGTGGAGTTCATCCAGCCCGGGGGTGGCGACGGTGGATTCGGTGGGGACGGTGCGGGGCGTGGCCGGGGGAACGGCACAGATCACGGCCAGGCTGGGCGCACTTTCCGCCACCGCCACGGTGCGGGTGCGCGGCGGCCCCGCCAGCATCCAGGTGCTTCCCGACTCGCTGGCGCTGGACGTGGGCGCCACGGGGCGGCTCACCGCCGTCGTCCGCGACGCCGGCGGGGCCGTGCTCCCCGGACCCGCGCCCGCCTGGTCCACGTCGGACGGCGCGGTGGCCGCGGTGGACGCGCAGGGCGAGGTGCGCGGCGTGGCCGCGGGCACCGCGCGGGTGACGGCGACGGTGGGCGCGCTCTCCGCCTCCGCCACGGTGCGGGTGCGCGGCGGCAGGTTCCCCAGCCTGGAGATCTCGCCCGACTCGCTGGTGCTGGACATCGGCGTCTGGGGCCGGCTGTTCCCCGTCGCCCGCAACGCGTCCGGCCAGGCGATCCTGGACTACCACGTGGAGTGGTCGACCACGGCGGACCAGGTGGTGTTCGTGGACGGAGGCGGCAACCTGCTCCCCATGGGGCCGGGCACGGCCCGGGTCATCGCCCGGTGGGGGACGCTGTCCGACACCACCACCGTGCGGGTGCGGCCGCCGCGGGGAGACCTCACCATCCCGCAGGTCCAGAAGCGGGTGGGGTCGTACGGCGGCAACATCGACCCGTCCACGCGCGACGTGGAGCTCAACTGGTGGCTGCACGTCTCCCAGCGCAACGTGGGCTCCATGTCCATGCGCGTCCGCAGCCCGCAGGGACGGACGATCGAGTGCGCCAACGTGGACGCGACGAGCTGGTATCGCAGCGAGTTTCGCTGCAGCCTCACCCTGCCCCGCGGGTCGGAGCCGGGAACGTGGCGCGTGGACCGGCTGACGGTCACCAGGGACGGGCAGACGACGGTCTTCGAAGACGCGGACCTGGCCGCCATGGGTACGCTGGGCCGCCAGTTCGACGTGCTGGGCACGGGCACCGACACGCAGCCGCCGCTGGTGCGCATGCTGTGGCCGCACCAGGGCTCGCGCTACCCGGACAGGTACTACCTGGAGATCGGGCTGGTAGACCACGTTTCGGGCGTGCGCAGCGCGCGGATCACGGTGCGCGGTCCGGGCGGGGTGACGCACAGCTGCCAGGCGAGCCAGTCCTACGGCGCGCTGGCCAGGGTGGGCGGAGGCGTGTGCCTGCTGCCGCTGCGGCCCGGAAGCGGCACCTGGGACGTGGTGTCGGTGGAGGTGGAGGACGGCGCCGGCAACCGCGCCACCTACACGCCACAGCAGATCGCCCAGGCCAGCGGCAGGAGCGAGGCGCCGTTCCTGGTGTTCTCCTTCACGCCCTGACCGCGCGATCAGCTACCGGATCCGGAACGGCATCAGGTACGGAGGAACAGACAAAGGCCGGAGGAACAGAGAAACGGTTCGTCTCTGTTCCTCTGGCTGTTGTCTGTTCCTCCGTGCCCTTTCGCTGTTGTTTTTGCGGATTCGGCATTACCGTCCCAGTGGGCTGCGCGCACTTGTCCATCCGGCGGTGCGCGGCGAGATTTCATCGTTCGATCCCGCCATCCGTTTGCCTCGACCTCCCCTGACGATGCGCCGTTTTCTCATCCCGCTGATCGCGCTGTTCGCCGCGGCGCCGGTTGCCGCGCAGCAGACGCAGGCGTTCCGCAGCGAAGCCGGATATACCGTGCAACTGCCCGCCGCCTGGCGGCCGCTGCCCGACGCCGTGGTGGAGGCGCTGCAGCAGGCGGGCGCGCAGACCGGAGAGGGGGTCACCCTCGAGGCCGGGTTCCGTATCACGGACGCCTCCTTCCTCCTCATTTCGGGGTTCGACGTGGGCCAGACCATCACGCTGGAGCAGTTCGTCGAGGAGGTGACGGTCGCGACGGCGCAGGCGCAGATGCAGGAGGGGGTGGAGCTTATGCGCAAGGACGCCCGCGTCGACGCGCCGATCTGGGACGCGGAGAACCGCATCCTCTGGGCGCGGACGCAGGCGCCGTCCACCGGACAGAGGGCGGCGCGGTTCAGCTGGAGCGCCTCCATGCTGCACCCCGACGGCCGCACGGTGGTGGTGTTCGCCGTCTCCGCCGTGACGGGCGCGGACGAGGCACGCATCCGCGCCGACCTGCTGCAGATTTTCCGCTCCCTGCGCGTGGACTGACCGGCGTCTCCGCACGGGAGAACGTGAAGGACGCAGGGGACGATCCGGTCCCCTGCGTCCTTTCTCGTTTCCGGCGCGGGTTGCACGCCGCGGGGGCGCGGGCGCATCTTCGGCGGGTTCCTCCGCGCGTCCGCATCTACCGATCCTGATCCCCATGCCGCAGCACGCCGCGCCCGACCTGGTCCTGACCGCCCGCCGCATCCACGTGCTGGGCGACCATCCGCCCGTGCAGGCGCTTCTCCTGCGCGCCGGCCGCATCGCCGCGGCGGGGACGGCGGACGAGGTGCGCGCGGCGGCGCTTCCCGGCGCGCGGACGGAGCACGTGGACGGCGTGGTGACGCCCGGGCTCACCGACGCGCACGTGCACCTGACGACGTGGGCCCTCGCGCGCCGGCAGGTGGACCTGAACGCCGCCCCCACGCTGGACGACGGCGTGGCCGCCGTGGCGCAGGCGGCGCGGACGGGCGAGGGGTGGGTGCGCGGGCTGGGGTGGGACCGCCACCGCTGGGGCGGGCTGCCCACGAAGGAGGGGCTGGACCGCGTCTGCCCGGACCGCCCCGCGTTCCTGCTGAGCCACGACATCCACGGTGCGTGGGTCAACACCGAGGCGCTGCGCCGCTGCGGCATCACCCGCGACACGCCGGACCCCGCCGGCGGCGAGATCGTCCGCGACGCGTCGGGCGAGCCGACGGGGGTGCTGCTGGAAAAGGCGGTGCGGCTCGTCGAATCGCACCTGCCGAAGGAGTCCGCGGAGGAGGTGCGCGCGGCGCTGCTGGAGGCGCAGGCGGAGGCGCACCGGCTGGGGCTCACCGGCGTGCACTCCGTGGAGGTGACGGGGATCGAGGACTGGAGTGCGATGGAGCAGGACGGCCTGCTTCGCCTGCGCGTGCTGCAGTCCATCCCCCTCCCGCGGCTGGACCACGCCATCGCCCTTGGCCTGCGGAGCGGATTCGGGAGCGAGTGGCTGCGCATCGGCGGGGTGAAGATGTTCCTGGACGGCGCCCTGGGCTCGCGCACCGCGCGGATGCGGCAGCCGTACGAGGGCGGCGCGGCGGACGACCTGGGGATCCGCACGCTGGAGCCGGACGAGTTTCGCCAGAACGCGCGCCGCGCCGCCGCCGCGGGGATCGCCTCCACCGTGCACGCCATCGGCGACGCGGCGGTGGAGCTGGCGATCGACGTGCTGGGCTCCACGGAGAGGCCGCGCGCGATGCCGCACCGCATAGAGCACGTGCAGCTGTGCCCGCCGGACCTGTGGGAGCGCGCCGGCCGCTCGGGCGTGGTGGGGTCGATGCAGCCGGTGCACGTGATGACCGACATCCCCGCCGCCGAGCGCCACTGGGGCCACGAGCGCTCGCGCGGCGCCTACCCGTTCGCGCCCCTGCAGCGCGCGGGGATGACGCTGGCGTTCGGCAGCGACGTGCCGGTGGAGACGTGCGATCCGCGCCTGGGGCTGTTCGCCGCCGTGCGCCGCGTGGGGTGGGACGGCGCGCCCGCGGAGGGGTGGTGGATGGAGAACGCCGTCACGGCGGAGCAGGCGCTTCGCGCGTACACCGAGGGCCCCGCCGTCGCCGCCGGCCTGGAGGCTCGCCAGGGCCGCCTGCTCCCCGGCTACGACGCCGACCTCGTCGCCTGGGACGTCGATCCGCTGGAGGCGGAGCCGGACGCGATTCGCGGGATGCGCTGCCTGCTGACGATGGTGGGCGGCGAGGTGGTGCAGCGGGCGGTGTGAGGGTGTGAGGGTGTGAGGGTGTGAGGGTGTGAGGGTGTGAGGGTGTGAGGGTGTGAGGGTGTGAGGGTGTGAGGGTGTGAGGGTGTGAGGGTGTGAG
>DASQBH010000355.1:0-3026 GCA_035635315.1 Longimicrobium sp. | reverse complement strand
TCCTCTGTTCCTCTGGCTTTTGTCTGTCCCTCTGTACCCCACAGTCTTTCCCGGATTGTATTCTGCTGCCTGCCGGTCCGATTACACCCGGTCCGGCGGGCCGCGCCGCGCGAAGACGTACGCGCGGCGAGTGGGGTGCTCCACGTCGGGATACGGCTCGCGCACGATCGGCTCCACCTCGGCGAAACCGGCGCCATGCAGCGCGGCCTCCACGTCCTCTACCTGGTAAAAGCGGAAGTCCAGGGAGGCGCGGCGCCCGAACATCTCGTCCACGTGCACCACCTGGTCGCCCACGTGGAACGACAGGAGCAGCGGCGCGCCCGGCCGCATCACCCGGTGCATCTCCCCCAGCACCGTCCGCAGCTGGTCGGGAGAGAAGTGGACGATGGCGTAGAAGGCCACGATCCCCGCCGCGGCCCCGTCCGGCAGCGGGAGCGCCAGCATGTCGCCCACCTCGAAGACGATGCCGGGAAGCCGCCCCCCCGCCTCCGCGACGGCGACGGGCGACAGGTCCATCCCGCGCACGTCCACGCCCAGCGCGTGGAGAAAGACTGTCGTCTGTCCACCCGGCCCGCATCCCAGGTCGTACACGGGCCCGGCGCCGCGCACCTCGGCCGCGAAGCGCTGCAGCAGCGCGCGGTCCAGCGGCTTGTGCGTCAGCTCGTCCGCGAAGTGCTCCGCGTACTCGCGCGCCACGGTATCGTAGAACGCGCGCACCTGCTCCGGGCCCTGGCTCACGGCCGGGGGATCAGATGCGCTCGAGCTCATGACGGGTCAGCGCGTGCTCCACGTCGCCCGTGTGCTTGGTGGATGCGGGCTCGAAGAGCAGCACGTGCACCTCGTCGTCCGCGATCGGCCGGTGCTCCACGCCGCGGGGGACGATCAGCATCTCGCCCTCGCCCAGCTCCACGGTGCGGTCGCGGAACTCCATCCGCAGGCGCCCCTTGAGCACCAGGAACAGCTCGTCTTCGTCCGCGTGGTCGTGCCACACGAACTCGCCCTGCAGTTTGGCCAGCTTTACCTGCTGCCCGTTCAGCTCCCCCACGATGCGCGGGTGCCAGTGGTCGCTGAACAGCGACAGCTTCTGGGCGAGGTTGATGGCTTCCATCGTCGTCTCCGGGCTCCGGTTCCGAGCTCAATCTGGGGATGCACCGCGCGGCGGCAAGGCAGGATGCGCGGTCCGGGCCCGCCGCACGGAATCACCCGATGGCAGATCGCCTGGCGTCGGCAGAAAGCCTGCTCGCCCCCGCCTGGTGGCCTGCCTGGGCCGCACGAGTCGCGGCATCCGGATCGTTTTCCCGGTGATGCGCAGGATCCGGAGCAGGGAGATGACGAGAAGGAGTCCCCAGAGCCCGCACCAGATCACCCGCCATCCCCCGTACGGCGTCGCGGGTGAAGGCGCGGACGCGGGCACGTTCCACGGCCGCACCACCGATACCCACGCCAGGAACGCGTCGCCCACGGGCAGCTTGGCGAACGCGTACGAGCGGCGGCCGCGCCACTGCAGCGGCGCGCCCAGCACCTCCGGCGAGGCGCGCAGGTCCGCCGCGGCGCGATGGTGGCCGGTCATCCGCGCCGCCGCAATCCCCACCACCGACGCGGGGGCGCTCACCCCCAGGATCACCGGCCCGGAGTCCACGTCGCCGTCGCCGTGGACGCCGGGCGGATACTCCCGCAGCGCCGGCAGCAGCCCCGCGAAGCGCGTGGCGAAGGTCCGCTGCATGGCGGCGTACTGCGCGGCCGCCGCGGCGGGGTCGATCTCGTGAATGAACCGGATCATCAGCGCGGCAGACTCGCCGCGCGGCTGCGGCGACCAGGCCGCGTGCGGCAGCAGGCCCGTCGCCGGGTCGGCCCGCTGCAGCGCGGCGCGCAGCCACCCACGCGCCGTCCGGGTGTAGCGCGCATCCAGCAGCGTGCCGCAGGAGCGGAGCGCCGCCGCCCCCACGGCGTTGTCGGCGGGCCACGCCATTCCCACGTACGAGTCCAGAAACGGACCGCCGCTCCGGAACGCGGTGTCCAGGCGCTCGCACGTGGCGCGGAACGCCGTGTCCCGCGCCGCGTCCCCGCCGGCCAGGTGGTGCGTCCCGGCGCGCAGGTGCGCCGTCCATCCCTCGTAGAAGATCCCGTACGGCAGCCCGCCGGCGAGCTCGAACGGTTCTCGTGAGCGGGGCGCCTCCGCGAGCGCCAGCGCATGCCGTGCCTCCCGCAGCGCCCGCGCGCGCAGTGCCTGGTCCCGCGTTCCGCGCCCCACGTCCACCCAGGCCAGGCCGTAGAGTGCCAGCGTAAAGACCCGGCCTTCGGGAAACAGCTCCTGCATGGCGTCCGCACGCGCCTCAAGCCCCGGCCGCAGGTGCGCGAGCTGCGCCATCGCCACGCGCGTGCTTCCCGCGTCCGACGGATCCGGCGCCAGGACCACCCGCCCGATCGCCAGCAGCGAGATCAGCGCGGCGAACGTCCACCCGGACGCCCGTAGCGCCCGCCAGAGACGTGTCGACGCTCGTGGTCGCAGGCTCATCCGTGCAGGTGTTCAGTGCTTCGGGGGATAAACGCGGCTGTCTGCCTCCCCGCATACGCTTCGCAATTCATTCGCGTTTCGCTGTCGTCAGCTTGCCCGGGGCGCGTCGCCGTTCAGGATTTGATCAATCTGGATCTCAAGCGTGCGATGCGGAAATTCCGCAAGAAGCTTCAACTCGCCGCCCATGGCCGCGACCACGTCGCGAACGGTGCCGACCAGTATGTCGCTCCGCCACTCCATTCGTGAGCACGCACTGTGGTCGATGGAGAGTTGTTGCGCCATATCCACCTGCGACGGCCTTCGGGTCCTCCGGAGTTCCGGGAGCGTCGCATCAACGGGCGGTTTGGTGGGAGTCTGGCTCAGCAGCAGCGCCTTGGCGCGTTCGTACGCGGAATCGAGGTCTTCGTAGACTTCGTCAGGGCCCAGAAATTGGTCTCCAGCGCTTGGGGTGGAGAGGCCGAACCCCCGTCCCGGTCTCCATTCGATCACCAGATCGTACCCCATCAATGTC
>DASQBH010000354.1:0-5217 GCA_035635315.1 Longimicrobium sp. | reverse complement strand
CGCAGCAGCGAGTTGGGAGCGGCGCCTCCCTCAGGAAGTCAATCGGTCAGGCTGATTCTTGAACACACTCTGAGGTGTCTCGTGAGGCAGCCCGTGGTGCGGCACGAGAAGAATCTCCGTTACCTCCGTTGACTGCTGCAGGAATCTCTGTCTGTTCAGCCGAGTGCGTTCCGGAACGCGTCGAGGGTGGGATCGATCTCCGTCACGGTCGAGGGGCGGTCGAGGAGCGCCTGCAGCTCGGGGGGGACGGGGACCGTGGCGCCGACGAGCGGCTCCACGATGGCCTCGAACTTGGCGGGGTGGGCGGTGGATACGATGATCCACCCCTCGCCCCGCAGCCGCTCGCGGACGGCGACGGCGGTGGCGGTATGCGGGTCCCACACCTCGTCCCAGCGCTCCACGCCGTCGCGGATCACGCGGCGGATCTCGTCGTCCGTCACCCGCTCGGCGCGCAGGGCGCCGCGCGCCGCGTCCGGGCCGCCAAAGAGGTGAAGGACGCGCTCCATGTTGCTGGGATTGCCCACGTCCATCGCCGTGGCGAGGGTGTTCACCGTGGGCTGCGGCGCCCACTCCGCGCCGCCGGTAAAGGCGGTGATGGAGGGATTCGCGTTGGTGGCCAGCACCACCTCGCGGATCGGCATCCCCACGCGCCGCGCCCACAGGGCCGCCGCCGCGTTCCCCAGGTTGCCGGTAGGGACGATGAAGCCGGGCTCCGCGCCGTGGCGGCGCATCCACTCCATCGCCGCCCACGCGTAGTACGCCATCTGCGGCAGCAGTCGGCCGATGCTGATGCTGTTGGCGGACGACAGGCGCCGCGCGGCGCGCAACCCATCATCCGCCATGGCCGCCTTTACCAGCCGCTGGCAGGCGTCGAAGTCGCCGCGGACGGCGAACGCGCGCACGTTTCCGCCCCACGTGGTCAGCTGCTTCTCCTGCCGCGGCGAGACCATTCCGGCGGGATAGAGGACGGCGACCTCCACCCCCGGCCGGCCGTGGAACGCCGCCGCCACCGCGCCGCCGGTGTCGCCGGAGGTGGCGACCAGGATGGTCAGGGGGCGGGTGTCATCGCCGCGCGCGCGGGAGAGGACGCCGGCCAGGAAGCGGGCGCCCACGTCCTTGAACGCGGCGGTGGGGCCGTGGAACAGCTCCAGCACGGCGGTGCCGTCGCGCAGCTCCTTGAGCGGCACGGGAAAGGTGAACGCTTCGCGGCAGATCTCGTCCAGCGCGCCCTCCAGCGGGTCGCCCGCGAAGAACGGAGCCAGCAGCCGCGCCGCCACCTGCGCCAGCGTCTCCGCGCCCCCCAGCGCCTCGGGCGCGAGGGCAGGGAAGTGCTCCGGCACGTAGAGCCCGCCGTCCGGCGCCAGCCCCCGCTGCACCGCCTCCGAAAGCGTGGCGCGATGGTTCGCGTCCCGCGTGCTGACGTACTTCATGGAATCCCGGTAGATGTGCATGTCGGCCGGATGATGAGGCGTTGCGGCTAGCTCCGAGGTCCGCCCCCTCCGCTCGCTCAGGCTCGCACCTCCCCCCAAACTGCTGGGGGAGGTTGGTGGGGTGGAGGGTTCAGGGCGCGCCCGCGGGGGCCCTCACCCGCTCGCTCAGGCTCGCACCCTCTCCCGCAAGCGGGAGAGGGTATAAACGTCGCAACTGCCTGTGGTTGCGTTCCCGAAGGTGCGTCGCACCTCCCTCCCCCGCGCAGTTTGCGGGGGAGGGCCGGGGAGGGGGGCGCCCACCATCCCGCTCCAGCCCAGCCGAAGCGCACCAGGTCCAGCCCCACCCCCAACCTCCCCCAGCAGTTTTGGGGGAGGTGGGCGAGGTTTACGAGCCCGGAGGGGGCGGACCTCGAACCCTCCGAAGCACCCCTTCACCCCTTCACCTCACCCCACCTCCTCCAGCCGCGCGCCGGGGCCGCCCACCGCGCACGTCCACCCCTCCGCCGCGACGCCGGCGTCCGTGAACGCCTGCACCATCGCCACGCGCGCGCGCTGCGCCGTCTCGTCGCCGTCGCACCAGGCAAAGACGCTGGGGCCGGCGCCGCTGATGGAGCAGCCGAGCGCGCCCGCCTCCATCGCCGCCGCCTTGACCGCATGGAAGCCGGGGATGAGCGCCGCGCGGTGCGGCTCCACCACCACGTCCCGCATCGACCGGCCGATGAGCGCCAGGTCGTCCAGAAAGCAGCCCGCGATCACCCCCGCCAGGTTGGCGGACTGCACGATCACGTCGTGCAGCGGCACCGCGGGGGGGAGCACGGCGCGGGCCGCGCGCGTATCCAGCCGCTGCCGCGGCAGCACCATCACGCACCGCAGCGAGGGCGGAGCGGGAAGGCGCACCACGTCCGCGGGCTCCGTGCTGCGCACCAGCACCAGGCCGCCGTACAGCGACGGCGCCACGTTGTCGCCGTGCACCGCGCCGCTGGCGATGGACTCCCCCGCCAGCGCGTAGGGAAAGAGCGCCTCCAGCGGCAGCGGCACCGGCAGCAGCGCGTTCGCCGCGACCACGGCGGCCACCGCGGACGCGGCCGATCCGCCGATCCCCGAGCCGAGCGGAATCCCCTTCTCGATCGCCACCTCCACCCCCAGCTCGGGCGCGTGGTCCGCCAGCAGCCGCAGGATCGCCCCGCCGGCCGTGTTCGCCGCCGGGTCGGTCGGCAGGGGGCCGGCGCATCCGCCCACGGCGCCCATCACCACGCCGGGCGCGTCCGTCCGCGTGACCGTCACCCGGTCGCCGGCGGGGCCCACGGGGTGGCCCAGGATGTCGAAGCCCACGGCCAGGTTGGACGTGGTGGCGGGGGCGAAGGCCGTGGCGCGTTGCGGGCTCACGGTCTGCGGCGCGGTCAAAAGCGGGCTCCCAGAAAGCTGGCCAGGCGCAGCAGGTCCGCGAACACGCCGGCGGCCGTGACCTCCGGCCCCGCGCCGGGACCCTGCACGATGAGCGGGTTGGGCGAGTACCGCCGCGTGGAGAACTGCACGATGTTGTCCGTAAGGTTCAGCCGCGCGAACGGGTGCTGCGCGGGGTAGGGGCGCAGCCGCACGCTGGCGCACCCGTCGCGCTCCACCACGCCCACGAAGCGCAGCCGCTCGCCGCGCGCATGCGCATCCCGCCACCAGCCGGTGAGCGTGTCGTCGTGGTCCGCCAGGCGGCGCAGAAAGTCGTCCACGCTCCCCTCGCGCAGCTCCGCGGGGACCAGGCCCTCGAGATCCACGTCCGCCATCTCCACCCTCAGCCCCATCTCCCGCGCCAGGATGGTGACCTTGCGGGCCACGTCGGCGCCGGAAAGGTCGTCGCGGGGGTCGGGTTCCGTAAAGCCCTGCCTGCGCGCCTCCGCCACCAGCTCGCTGAACGGCCGCACCCCGTCGAAGGCGTTGAAGAGGTAGGAGAGGGTGCCGCTGAGCACGCCCTCGATGCGCTGCACCTCGTCGCCGGTGGCGATCAGGTCGCGCAGCGTCTGGATGATGGGGAGCCCGGCGCCGACGGTGGTCTCGTACAGGTAGTGGGCGCCGGGGCTGCGGCCGGCGGCGCGCAGCTCGTCGTAGTAGTCGATCTCCAGCGTGTTGGCGCGCTTGTTGGGGGTGATGACGTGAATGCCGCGCCGCAGCCAGTCGCCGTAGCGCCGGGCGATGCCCTCGTCCGCCGTGCAGTCGATGATGACGGTGTGCGGCAGGTGCTCCGTCTGCACGTGGTCCACGAAGGCGTCCAGGTCGAACGCCTCGCCGCCGGAGAGCTGCTCCCGCCACCCCTGCAGCGGCAGCCGCCGCTCGTCGCGCGCCATGCGGCCGCGGGTGGCGATGGCGCGCACCCGCAGGTCCACGCTGTGCTCCGCGCGCAGCGTTTCCGCCCGCGCCGCCAGCTGGTCCAGCAGCGCCGCGCCCACGACGCCCGCGCCGATCACGCCGATGGAGAGCGTCTGCCGCGACAGGTACAGGCCGGCGTGCACGGCGCGGAGGGCGCGCTGCGCCTGCGATCCGTCGACGACGACGGAGATGTTGCGCTCCGACGAGCCCTGCGCGATCGCGCGGATGTTGATCCCCGCCTTGCCCAGCGCGCCGAACACCCCCGCCGCCACGCCCGGGTGCCCCGCCATCCCGTCGCCGACCACGGCCAGGATGCAGCAGTCGGCGTCCACCTCCAGCGTCTGGATCTGCCCGTGGTGGCGCTCGGCGAAGAACGCCGTCTCCAGCGCCGCGCGCGCCGCCTCCGCCAGCGCCGCGGGGACGGCAAAGCAGACGGAGTGCTGCGAGCTTCCCTGCGACACCATCAGCGCCGTGACCCCCGCGTCCCGAAGCGCGCCGAACAGGCGTACGCCCAGGCCGGGAAGGTCGCGCATCCCCGTCCCCTCCAGGTTGACCAGCGCCACGCCCTCCACGGTGGAGATCCCCTTGATCATCCGCGCGCCGCCCTCCGGGTCGATGCGCGTCCCCGGCGCGTCGGGGCGAAAGGTGTTGCGGATGTAGATGGGGATGCCGCGCTCCACCGCCGGCCCCATGGTCTCCGGGTGCACGACCTTGGCGCCGAAGTGGGCCAGCTCCATGGCCTCGCGGTAGGAGAGGCTTTCCAGCACCAGCGCCTCCGGCACCAGGCGCGGGTTGGCGCTCATCACCCCGTCCACGTCGGTCCAGATGTGGATCTCGTCCGCCTGCAGCAGCGCGCCGAAGATGCTGGCGGAGAAGTCGCTGCCGTTGCGCCCCAGCGTCGTCGGCACGCCGGCGGCCGTCGACGCCACGAAGCCGGTGATGACCAGCGTGCGCGGCAGCCCGCTCCGCGCCTTGATCCACCCCTCCAGCCGCTGCCGCGAAGCGGCCCAGTCCACGCGCGCGGGCTCGCCGGGCTCGGCGACCAGGACGGCGCGCGCGTCCAGCCAGCCGGCGTCCTCGCCGCGGGCGCAGAGGTAGGCGGCCAGCAGGCGCGCGGACCACACCTCGCCCAGGCCCACCACCAGGTCCGCGGCGCCGCGGGGGGCGTGGCGCACGATCCAGGCGGCGCGCAGCACGTCGTCCACGTCGGCCAGGTCGCGCTCCAGGGCGGCGAGCACCTCTTCGCCCTCGTGCCCGGGAAGGAGCTCGCGGGCGGTGCTGCGGTGCCGCTCGCGCACGGTGGCCAGCTGGTCGCGGTAGCCGCCGTCGCGCCCGCCGGCCTGCTCCACGGCCCGCACCAGCGCGTCGGTCACGCCGCTCATGGCGCTGACCACGACGGCCCGCCGCGCCCCTGGCCGCGCCGTAACGA
>DASQBH010000353.1:0-7131 GCA_035635315.1 Longimicrobium sp. | reverse complement strand
CCGCCTCGTCGGTTGCGGGCTCAGTCGTGGCGGCGGGGACGTCGGCGGGGATGTCGGCGGACTCGCGGACGATGGGGGTCTCCACGTCCCAGGGCATCGTCATGCGCGACGCGCCGGACTGCGGCTCCGGGGCGCGCTCTTCGGCCACGGGGGCGGCGGGTGCGGGTGCGGGAGGCTCGGCCGGACGCGCGGCCGCGGTGGGGATGAACGGCGGAAAGACGAAGCCGTCCAGGGAATCGCCGTTGCTCATGTGGGCTCGGAGGTGCGGGACCGGGCGGCGCGGGGAGGCGTGCTCCGCGCGCGGCGAGGCTGGGAAAGTTGTGGTGTGTGCAGGGGGAACGTACGGCGGGGCGCGCGGACTGTCAACGAAAATCTACAGACCGCGCGCGGCGCGAGGGGCGTGGAGGAGCGCGGTCAGGCCCCTTCTCCCGCCCATCCGAAGCGGCCCAGCAGCGGCACGAAGGTGCACTCCGTCACCTCGCGCTGATCGAAGCGGTCGCCGTTGCGCTCCACCAGCATCAGCCGCTGCATGGTGCGCGAGCCCACGGGAATCAGCATCCTGCCGCCCTCCGCCAGCTGCTCCATCAGCGGCCGCGGGACCTCCGGGCCGCCGGCGGCCACCAGGAT
The DNA here is from genome assembly GCA_035635315.1 of Longimicrobium sp. GTDB lineage: Bacteria > Gemmatimonadota > Gemmatimonadetes > Longimicrobiales > Longimicrobiaceae > Longimicrobium. The sequence goes on along the minus strand of DASQBH010000353.1, from coordinate 6,504 downwards.
GGCGTCGTACGGCGCGTACCGGCTCCACCCGATGGTGCCGTCGCCCACCAGGATGGCGACGTTGCTGATGCGCATCTGGTCCAGCTTTTCCCGCGCGCGCACCGCCAGCTCGCGAATGCGCTCCACCGAGTAGACCCGGTCCACCAGCTGCGCCAGCACCGCCGTCTGGAACCCGCACCCCGTGCCCACTTCCAGCACCTTGTGCGTGGGCTGAAGGTCGAGCACCTGCATGTACAGCCCCTGCAGCGAAGGCTGCGACGCCGTCTGCCCAAAGCCGATGGGCACCGGTGCGTCGTGGTACGCCTGGTGGCGCATGGACTCGGGGATGAACTCGTGCCGGTGGATCATGTCAAAGGCGCGCAGCACGTTCAGGTCGCGGATCCCGCGCTCCTGCATGGTGCCGATCAGCGCGCGGCGCTGCCCCTCGTACCGGTCCGTCGTCATACCTTCAGGTCCCACGCGGCCACGTCGGCCAGCAGGGCGTGGTTGGTAAGGTCCAGGTGCAGCGGCGTGACGGAGACGTGGCCGGTGTTGATGGCGTGAAAGTCCGTCCCCTCGGGCGCCGACCACTCCACCTCACCCCCGCCGATCCAGAAGTACGGCTTGCCGTTGGGATCCACCGCCTTCGTAAGCGAGTCGATGTAGACGCGCCGCGCCAGCCGCGTCACCTGCACGCCCCTGACCTCCGACGCGTGGATCGGCGGCAGGTTCACGTTCAGCAGCGTCTCGCGCGGAAACTCGCCCGGGCGAACGAGCTGCGGAAGCAGCTTTTCCAGCAGCGGCCCGTAGCTCTTCATGTGCTCGGACTCGCGCCCCGCGTAGGAGACGGCGACGGCGGGGATCCCCAGGATCGTCGCCTCCATGGCCCCGGCCACGGTGCCGGAGTAGAGCACGTCCTCGCCCATGTTGGGGCCGTGGTTCACGCCGCTCAGCACCAGGTCCGGCCGCTGCTCCAGCAGCGCCCCCACGGCCAGCGCCACGCAGTCGGTGGGGGTGCCGTCCACGTGGTGCACCCCGTCGCGCACCTTCCGGGCGCGCAGGGGAAAGTGCATGGTGAGCGAGTGGCTGGTGGCGCTCTGCTCGCGGTCGGGCGCCACCACGTGCACCTCGCCCAGCGCGCGCGCCGCGTCCGCCAGCACGCTTATGCCCGGCGCCAGGTATCCGTCGTCGTTGGTGCAGAGGATGAACATCCGGTCTTCCGTCTGGATTCTCTTAATTTACGGCGACGAGGATCGAACTGCGTCCGCGGGGTGCCCCTCCCCCGACCCCTCTCCGCTCGTTCCTCGCAGAGAGGGGAGAATTCGATCGCGATTCGGAGACCTCCTGCCGTTCTCCCTCCCCCACGCAGTTTGTGGGGGAGGGCCGGGGAGGGGGGCGGCCCACCATCCCGCACCCGATCCGCCGAAGCGTCCCGAACCCGGCCCCACATCAACCTCCCCCAGCAGTTTTGGGGGAGATGGGCCGGTGGTGCCGGCCCGGAGGGGGCGGACCCCGGAGCTTGCCGAAGCACCCCATACCCCGTTGCGACGTTTATCCCCTCTCCCGCGCAGTTTGCGGGAGAGGGGAGGCGAGGAACGAGCCGGGTGAGGGCCCCGACGCACGACGGGGCCGCCGCTCGCGCGACGGCCCCGCCGTCCATCCACCGGTCCGCTCGGCCTACGAGTTGGCGTCGGCGGTGGCCTGGGCCTCGGCGGCGAGCTCGCGGAGCTGGTGGATGGCCAGCGCGTACGCGGCCAGCGGGCAGTCGCCGCCACGCAGCTCGCCCATCAGCTCGCGGTAGGCGCGCACCTGCCGCGGGTGCTCCTTCTCCACCTGGTCCAGCGCGCGCTTGCCCTCGCCGCCGTTGCGGGACAGGACGGCCTGCACCAGCCCGCGCTGGGCGCGCTGCACGTCGTCGCTCAGCGCCTGGGCAAAGCGGCGCTCCCACGGGTCGCGCCCGGCCGCCTTGCGCACCGCCTCGCGCAGCAACGCCGTGCCGAAGCGTTCCGAGACCGCGTAGAACGCCCTGGCCGTCTTCACCTCGTCCGTACCGGCGCGGCGCGCCACCTCCACGATCTCCAGCAGCTGGGGCAGAAAGCGCAGGGTAATCAGCCGCTCGCCCAGCGTCCGCTCCACCCCCAGGTCCTGCAGCTCGCCCAGGCGCGCCATGAAGATCGCCCGGTCCTCGCCGCTGACCACCTTGGCGAAGTTGCCGCGCAGCACCGCCAGCCCGCGCCGCGCGTCCTCGATCAGCGCGTCCGTGGCGCCGTCGCCGGGGACGTTGGCCAGGATCCACGCCGTCGTGGCCTCCAGCACCCGCGCCAGCCCCGCCAGCCAGCGGTACAGCGTCTCCGACGGGTACTTGCCCTCCAGCGCCGCCACGTCCGCGCGGATCTCCGGCGCCCCGCTGATGCGGCTGGCCACCAGCCACGCCCGCACGATGTCGGGCACCGCCTGCCCCGTGTCGCGCGCGATGCGGTGAAGGAAGCTGCTCCCCATCAGGTCCACCAGGTCGTTCACCAGCTGCGTGGTGACGATCTCGCGGCGCAGCCGGTGGGCGCGCAGCCGCTCCGGCCCGGCCGCCTCCACCGCCTGCGGCGGGAAGTAGTTGACCAGGTACGACTCCGTGGCCGGGTCGTCCGGCACCTTGCTGGCCAGCAGCTGCGTCTTGGCGAACATCTTGGCGTGCGCCAGCAGCACGCACAGCGTCGGCCGCGACAGGCCTTTCCCTTCCGTCCGCCGGTCCGCCATCGTCGCGGCCGTGGGGATTCCCTCGTTCTCGCGGTCCAGCAGCTTGTCGCGCTCCAGCGCCGCGATCAGCGCCGCGAAGTCGTCCAGCGACTCTGCCGAGCGCCGCTCGTCCAGCGACACGGCCAGCGACTGGCTCACGTTGTCGTGCAGCACCAGCCGGCTCACCTCGTCCGTCATCTCCCGCAGCAGCGCGTTGCGCGACTCGGGCGTAAGGTCGCCGTCGCGCACCACGGGGTTCAGCAGGATCTTGAGGTTCACCTCGTGGTCGCTCATGTCCACGCCGGCGCTGTTGTCCAGCGCGTCGGTGTTGATGCGGCCGCCGTTGAGGTGAAACTGGATGCGGGCGCGCTGGGTGAGCCCCAGGTTGCCCCCCTCGCCGATCACCTTGCAGCGCAGGTCCTCGGCGTTCACCCGCACGGGATCGTTGGGCGGATCGCCCACCTCGGCGTGCGTCTCTTCCGCGTCCTTGACGTAGGTGCCGATGCCGCCGTTCCACAGCAGCTCCACGGGGGCCGTGATCACCGCGCGGATCAGCGACTCGCCGTCCAGCACCGTTACCTCGTCCGCCAGCCCCAGCGCGGCGCGGGCCTCCGGCGTGAGCTCCACCTCCTTGGATCCGCGTGGCACCAGGATCGACCCCGCCGACATCTTCGCGCGGTCGTAGTCCTCCCACGACGAACGCGGGAGGTTGAAGATGCGCTGCCGCTCCTCGAACGAGACCGCCGGATCGGGATCAGGGTCGATGAAGATGTGCCGGTGGTCGAAGGCCGCCAGCAGCTTGATCTGCTTCGAGAGCAGCATCCCGTTGCCGAACACGTCGCCGCTCATGTCGCCGATGCCGGCCACGGTGAACGGCTCCTTCTGGATGTCCTTGCCCATCTCGCGAAAGTGGCGGCGCACGCACTCCCACCCGCCGCGCGCCGTGATCCCTTCCTTCTTGTGGTCGTAGCCGTTGGATCCGCCGCTGGCAAAGGCGTCGTCCAGCCAGAAGCCGTACTCCGCCGCCACCCCGTTGGCCACGTCGCTCAGGTGCGCCGTCCCCTTGTCCGCCGCCACCACCAGGTACGGGTCGTCCCCGTCGTGCCGGACGACGCCCTCGGGGGGCACCACCTTGCCGTTGACCAGGTTGTCGGTGATGTCCAGCATCCCCCGCATGAGCGTGCGGTACTGGTCGGCCGCCTCGGCGCCCATCTGGTCGCGGTCGGCGTGGCGGCGGCGGGTGATGAAGCCGCCCTTGCTGCCGTTGGGGACGATCACCGCGTTCTTCACCATCTGCGTGGTGACCAGCCCCAGGACCTCGGTGCGGAAGTCGTCGGGCCGGTCGCTCCAGCGGATGCCGCCGCGCGACACGGGCGCCCCGCGCAGGTGAATCCCCTCCATCCGCGACGAGTGGACGAAGATCTCGTACAGCAGCCGCGTCTTCCGCAGCTCGTCCACGTCCGCCGAGCGCACCTTGAACGACATGTAGGGAACGCCGCCGCTGCGCACGGTGGGGTCCGCCCCGCCGGTGCGGAAGTAGTTCGTCCGGACGGTGCCTTCCATCAGCGCCAGGATGCGGCGCAGGGCGCGGTCGTCCGCCAGCGACGTCACCTCTTCGATGGCCGCCGCCAGCCGCCCGCGCACCTCCGCCTCGCGCTCCTTCCCCGCTTCGGGGCCGAAGCGGGCGTGAAAGAGCTCGATCAGCAGCCTGGTCACCTGCGGATACGCCGCCAGCGCGCGCGACACGGCGATGCGGCTGGGGATGGCGCCCACCTGGAAGGCGTACTCGGAGTAGGCGCGCAGCAGGTCCGCCTCGCGCCAGCGCAGCCCGGCGGCCAGGGTAAGGCCGTTGAACGGGTCCTCCACCGCGTCGCCGGCGCGCACGGCCAGCAGCTGCTCGGCCAGCAGCGGCGCCACCTCGGCCGGGATCGGCGCCCCCTCGCGCGTCTGCACCGCAAAGGAGTAGATCATGAAGCCGGGGCCGGCGCTGCGGACGTTGAAGGTGTCCACCTCCAGCACCTTGACCCGCGCGTCTTCCAGGATCGGCATGAAGTCGGAGAGCACCAGCCGCTCGCCGCGCAGGTACAGCTTGAGGAGCGAGCTGCCCTGCGGCGCCGTCTCGCCCTCCAGCGGCTGGCGCAGCTGCAGGGCCACGGCCTCGCCGCGGCGGTCCAGCGCCTCCATGTGCAGCACGTCGTGCACGGCCGCGGCGGGCGAGACGGCGGCGCGGTACTCCGGGCTGAACGCCGGCGCGTAGGCGCGCGCCAGGCCGGCGGCCTGGGCGGCGTCGTCCATCATCTCGCGCAGCGCCTCTTCCACCCGCTCTTCCCAGCTGCGCACCAGCCCGGCGACCTCGCGCTCCAGCCCGCGCGCGTCGGGCACCTGCGCGTCGGGGCCGGTGGAGAGGTAGAAGTGCAGCCGCGCGCGGTCGCCGGCGTCCATGGCCACGTGCGAGCTGAGCACGTTTCCGCCCACCCGCTCCGCCAGCCGCTCGCCCACCAGCCGCCGCACCTCGCCGCTGAACCGGCCGCGGGGAAGGATCACCATCACCGCCGCCTCCCTGCGTGCGCCGTCGGAGCGGACGACCACGCGCACGTCCTCGCTGAACAGCGACGCCAGCGCCGCCTGCACCTCGTCCGCCAGCTGCGCCTCGGAAGCCTCGAACAGCTCCTCCTTGGGCATGCTGTTGACGATCGTGACGATCTCCTTGTAGTCGTGCCCGCCGGGGCGCGCGCCGCTGGCGTCCAGCACGCGCTGCACCTTGCCGCGCAGGATGGGGATGTCTTCCGCGTCAGACGCGTACGCCTGCGAGGTGAACAGCCCCAGAAAGCGCCGCTCGCCGCGGATGCGCCCCTGCTCGTCCAGCACCTTCACCCCCACGTAGTCCATCCGCGCGCGGCGGTGCACGGTGCTCTCGCGGTTGGTCTTGCTCACGGTGAGCACCGGCCCCCCGAACAGCCGCGAGCGCAGGTCCTCGTCCATGCGGCTCACCGGCACGGGCTGCTCGTACGCGCTGGTGGAGGCGTCGCGCAGAATCCCCAGCCCGCTCCCCGGCGTCACCGAGACCGTGGCCGCGTCGTCCTCGCCCGCCACCCCGTACTCGCGGTAGCCCAGAAAGACGAAGTTGCCGCGCCCCAGCCAGCGCAGCAGCTCGGCGTCCTCGCGCACCTCGTCGGCCCGGTCGGGAAAGCGGGCCGCGTACTCCTCCACCCCGCGCGCCACCTCGTCCAGCCTGGCCACCATCGCGCCAAAGTCGCTGGTGGCCTCCACCACGTCGGCCAGGCTGCGGCGCAGGCCGTCGCGCACCTCCTGGCGGCGGGCCTCGTCGTTCACCCGCGCCACCTCGGCGTGGGTCAGCGCCTCCAGCGTCCCCTCCTCGCCGCCGATCTCCACGATCTCGCCGGCGGCGCTGCGGCGGACGCGCAGCACGGGGTAGACGTACTGGTGGATGGACAGGTCCTGCCCCGCCAGGTACTCGCGGATGGTGTCGACGATGAAGGGCCGGTCGCCCACCTCCGCCCGCAGCACGGTGACGCCGGCGCTCCACCCCTCTTCCTCGGGGTTCACCACCTGCACGTTCACCTGGTCCGGCCGGGCGCGGCGCAGGAACTCCCACGCGCCCACGGTCATGGCGGCCAGCTGGTCGGGGCCGCGCTCTTCCAGCAGGTGGCGCGGCGCCTTGGCAAAGAAGGTTCGGGCGAACTCGCAGAGCAGGGCGTTGTCGGCCCGGCCCAGGCGGGTAAGGTGCTCGCAAAGCTCGTCCACCGTGACGGCGTGGGCGGGCGGGGTAAGCGT
>DASQBH010000352.1:0-3165 GCA_035635315.1 Longimicrobium sp. | reverse complement strand
TGGGGCGCGGCGCCGCGGCGCACGCCCTCCACCCACCCGTAGCCCCCCAGCAGCACGCCACCCGGCCGCGCCGCCCGCAGCGCGTGCAGCCGCTCCGTGGCCAGCGAGGTGATCCACGCGTCCAGCCGGTGCGTGCACAGGTCCAGCGTCTCGCGGAAGAGAAGGTCGAGGTCGATGGACGAGACGCCGGCCAGGTGGTCGAAGGCGGCGCGCACCTCGTCCAGCGCGGCGGCGCCGGGGTGGCCGCCGGCGTCCAGCGTGTCCAGGACGGCGGAGAGCGGACGGGTGGGATCCACCGAATTCACCTGTGCGTCCAGCAGGCGCTCCACCGTCCGCGTGTGCTCCGGCGCGCCGGGCGTGGTCCCCGCGCTCAGCACGTCCACGAGCGCGGGGTCGTGGTACGCGCCCGGCTGCAGCGCGCCCTCCGCCACCTGGATGCGGTACGCGGCGTCGGCATAGGCCAGCAGGAGCGCGTGGCGGAGGATGCGGTGCAGCGGCGTTCCCGACCCGCGCCCGGCGTCCACCAGCCCCGCGCGCAGCTCTTCTACCTTCGCGGCGCGGAGGGCGGCCACGTAGCCGGGCGCGGGAAAGCCGGCGCGCAGGACGCCGGGGACCACCAGCCCGTCGGGGAGGCGAAAGCCGGCCTCGGCAAAGACCATCCGCGCGCCGGGCACGCCGCCGGTCACGGCGGGGACGCCCAGGCCCGTCAGCTCGTTCGTGGCCGCGCTCAAGCGGTACTCCAGGTACAGGTCCGAGGCGGTGGGGCCCAGCGGGGCGGGCTCGGCCAGCCCCCAGAACGCGCCGTCCAGCGCCAGCCGCGTCCCCACCTGCTCGCTGGCGGCCTGCAGCCCCAGCACGTCGGCCAGCGTCTTCGCCATCTCCTGCGCGGTGGCGACGGGGCCGATGCGGGGGACGTGGCGCAGCAGGGCGCGCCAGCGCTCGCGCAGCCGCCGCAGCGTCTCCGGCCCGGCGTCGCCCAGCAGCTCGCCGGGGCGCGTGCGCCAGCGGTCCATGGAGGTGGTGGGGAGGATGCCGTACGGCTGGCGGCCGGCGCGCAGGGCGGGGAGCGGCCCGCGCCCGCGGACGTGCGCGGCAAAGTGCCGGCGCACCCGGTCCAGCGCCGCGTCGTTCAGCACGCCGCGCAGCACCTGGCGAAAGAAGTAGTCCCACGTGGCCGGCCAGAGCGCGGTGTTCATCGCCCGCGCCCCCGCCTGCTCGGCATCCGCGCCGTGCTCCGTGCCGTCGAGCGCGCCGCCGTCGATCCCCAGCGCGGCGGCGGTGACGGCCGCGTTGGCCTCCGCCCCGGCGGGTTCGGTGGATGCGAGAAAAGGCGTCCCCGTCCGCGATTCCGCGTAGCCGGAATCCGCCCCCGCGGTGTGGTTGGTCGGCGTGCCCTGCGGGACGAAGGCCAGCCCGTCCGTGTACCGCTGCGCTTCCAGCAGTTGCGCCAGCTCCGCCGCGCCGGCGTCTCCCTCCGCCGTGCTGATGCCGAGCGCGACGACGAGGTCGTATCCCGTGGTCGCCTCGGTGGCGGAGGCGAGGGGGATGCGCAGCCCCATGCCGACCCGCACGGCCTCGTCGAAGTCCACCAGCCAGCGCATCCCGGCGTCCGTCGCCAGCGCGGCGGGGTCGAAGCTGGCGGGCTGCGGCGCGCGCGGATCGGGGCCGGCGGCCAGCTCCGCGGGGATCGGCTCGCCGACGGCGGCCAGGACGCGCTGGCTGCCGCGGTACGCCAGCACGGCCCAGCGGCCGGGGAGCGCCCGCGCCCGCGGCGGCCGCGTCCACGCCGCGTCCCGCCGCTCCACCGGCGGAAACTCGGGCTCCACCGGCAGCGGCTCCTCCGCGGGGAGGGCGGCGGCCGGGCGCGCCTCCGGGTTCAGCGGCGCGAGTGCCCGCGCGATCCACTCCGCCCGCCCCGCGCCGAAGCGCGCGGCCAGCTCGCCTTCCAGCGCCCGCTCCGCCGCGGGGTCGCCGCCGGCACGCCAGGCCTGCTCCCACAGGCGGCGGCCCCAGCGCTCCTCGTCTTCCGTGAGCGCGGGCTCGTGCGTATCCACGTGCAGGTCGTCGGGGAAGATGCGTACGCACAGGTGCGTCACCCCGCCCTGGTCCAGGAAGCGGGTCTCCAGCCGCACGGGAAGGAGCGCCACCGGCAGGTCCGCCGGCGGAAGCGTGCCGAGCGCCGCGCGGAGCCCGTCCGGCGTCCGCGGCTCGTTGATCGTCATGGAGTTACACCGGATCAGGGGTGATACGAAATTCGACTAAACTGTCATCCTGAGGGAGCGCACCACGTGCACCTGGATATCACACAAGCACCTGCGCGCGACCGAAGGATCTTTACGCTGGCGGCAGAATCCGTCCGTCACCTGCGGTTCCCGGGCGTCGCCCGGGCATGTGGTCCAGAGCAGGGAGGGCCGCTGTTCCGCAACTGCTCAACAGACCTGCGAGGGCATGGTCTCGCGCGACCCGATAAAGATCCTTCGGTCGCGCGCACGCTCTTGGGGGTCATGCTGGTCCCGGGCGTGCGCTCCCTCAGGATGACAGCGCGCGTCTATGAGAAAAGCACAATCCATTACAGGAGTCGGCGGGCGTGGATGGCGATGCGGAAGGGCTGCTGCAGGGTGATCTGCGCCATGTGCGCGCCGTTGAACCCCCACGCCGGCCCGTTCTGCTCCACGACGGAGCCCAGCCCGGCCGCCGAATCCTCCACGCGCAGGTAGCCGCCGGGCGAGGTGGCGACGTGGTCCCACGCCAGCTGGCCCCAGGTCTCCGGCGTTTCCGGGCCGCCGGGCTCGTTCAGCCCGAAGCGCGGCTCCGTCGGCTGCTCCTGCAGCACGAAGTACCAGCCCGGCCCGCCGTCCCCCGCCGTCCCGCCGAGCGCCTGGGCGCGGGTGAGGCGGAAGAGGAGAAAGACGGCGTCCGCGCCCAGCTCGCCGCGGTGCAGCGGGTGCAGCTCGGTCGTGCTCAGCCCGCCGGTCGCCGTGGCGCGGACGGCGTAGATGACGGTGCCGGGAAAGCGGCGCAGCAGCGATCCGCGGATCACCAGCACCAGGTCGCCGGCGACGCGCCCGTCGGTCACTTCGCCGCCCAGCCGCGTGGCCGCCTCCCACTTCCGCATCTCGTCGACGTCGGGCGTCTCGCTCCAGAAGGACTGGAAGAACGTCCCCC
>DASQBH010000351.1:0-2327 GCA_035635315.1 Longimicrobium sp. | reverse complement strand
GATGCCCACCGCCACCGTGGGCAACGGGGAGATCACCATCCTCAACGCGGACGGCACGGGCGCCTTTACGGGGATGGGCCAGCCGTACTTCGAGTACGCGCAGATCCTGGAGGCGCGGGGGATGTCGCAGCCGCATCCCTGGCGCTTCGGTGTGCCCGGCACCGTCTCTAGCTTCGGCTTCAAGGTGTACGTGAGCACGGAGCTGCCGGCCGAGCGGGGCGTGCTTCGCTGGCAGTACGAGCACGGCCGCACCAGCCGTACGACCAGCGTGTTCACGGGCGTGTGGGGCCTGTCGCGAGACCAGGTGTGGGCGACGGCGGGATCGGCCGTCCTGGCCTTTCAGCGGGGTTCGGGTGATCCCCTGCGCTACCACTGGACGCCGGTGGCGGAAGCCCCGGCCACGCTCAACGCCATCTGGGGCACGTCACGGTCCGACATCTACGCGGCGGGCGACAGCGGCGTGGTGATGCGCTTCGACGGCAACCGCTGGAGCGTGCGGCGCGCTCCGTCCGCGCCCCACCAGCTCTCCGGGCTGTGGAGCGGTGGCGCTGACGTGTGGGCCGTGGGCCGGCGGCAGGAAAGCGGCGCCACCGACGTGGACGGCCTGATCCTGCACTCCACCAGCGCGGGCGAGAGCTGGATCGAGACGGTGAGCGCCGGTGACGGAAAGCGCTACCTGCGCGACGTGTTTCGCGCGGGAAGCCGCGTGTACGCCGTGGGGTACGAGGACCCCCTGGTGGCCGGCTCCCAGCCGCGCGCCGGCGTGGTGCTGGTTTCCCCGGACGGCGGGCAGACGTGGGCCGACAGCCTGTTCACCGGGCCGGGCGCCCTGGCGCTGAACACGGTGTGGGCGGACGGCGCCGACAGCGTGTGGATCGGCGGCGAGGTGACGCCGCCGGGCGGAAGCCGCCAGGCGATCATCCTGCTCAGCACGGACGGCGGCCAGACCTGGAGCTCGTCCACCCATGCGTTCGGGTACATCTGGTCGATGTGGCGCATCCCCGGCGGCGACCTGCTGGCCGCGGGCGGGGGCAACCTGCTGACGAACGACGGCAGCGGATGGAGCCCGCTCACCCAGGGGTGCCAGACCGTCGGCGCCGGGTGGCGGGGGATCTGGGCCAGCTCGCCGGACGACGTGTTCATGGTCGCGTCGACGGCCGCGTTCTACCGCGAGCAGGGGTGCATGCACCTGACGGCTGCCGGCGTCTCCTACTTCGGGCTGGACCGGGCTGCCTCGGTCGCCATGACGCCCTCGCTGGGGGTGGTGGCGGGTTCCAGCACGCAGTTGAACCAGGAGGACTTCACGCCGTTCGAACGGGCCATGCTCGTCACCTCCGCCTATTACGGCCCGGGGATCACCCCGGCCTGGGGCGTGGAGTACGAGGGCGCCGACAGCAGCGCGTTCGAGGACGTGTGGCTCAGCAACCCCTCCCAGGGCGCGGCCGTCGGGTGGAAGCAGGTTGCCGGCGAGCGCCGGGCCCTGCTGCTGCGCCGCGTGAGCACCGGGTGGGTGGAGGTGACCCCCGCGGCGGGGCAGGACGTGCCGCTCTACGCCGTGTGGGGGCGGGATGCCGAGCTGTTCGCCTTTGGCGTGCGCGCCGGCTCGCCCGCCGCCCTCGTCGTCCTTCGCTCGACGGACGGCGGCGTTACGTGGAACGCGACCGCGATCCCGTACACGGGCGCGGGCACGCCCCGCGTCACGGATGCGTGGGGAAGCTCCGCGAGCGCCATCCACGTCTCCGGATACGGGGAGGGCGCGGCCGACGAGAGCTTCACGCTGCGCTACGACGGCACGTCGTGGACGTTGTCCGTCGCCGCGGACGGCGCGCGGCTGACGGGCGCGTGGAGCAGCGGGCAGACGGTGGTGATGAGCGGCTACCGCGCGATGGGGAGCGGAGGGGCCGGGTTCGTCCGCGTCTCCAGCAACGGCGGCGCCGCCTGGTCGGAGCAGGCGCTCCCGGCCACGGGCGCCGACGGCAGGGTGGAGGGGATCTGGGGCGCCTCCCTCAGCTCGCTGTACGCCGTGGGAGCCGGCGGCAAGGTCTACCGCTACGACGGGAGCAGCTGGAGCACCATGCTGGGCACGGGCGGCTCTGATTTCCTGGGCGTGGCCGGCGCCGCCGACACGCACGTGGTGGCGGTCGGCGCGGGCGGCGTGATCTATCGCGGCACCCGCTGACCTCCACCGCCCCTGCTCCGAGCCGCTCCCGCGACTTTCGCGGGGGCGGCTCGTCGCATTCCGCCTTGCCGTACCCGTCCCTCCCCCACAAACTCACTCACGCACTCACGCACTCACGCACTCACGCACTCACGCACTCACGCACTTT
>DASQBH010000350.1:0-2773 GCA_035635315.1 Longimicrobium sp. | reverse complement strand
AGGGCCGCGTGCGCGGCGACAGGGGCTCTCCCCGATCAACAGAAACAGAGCGGGTGCGGTGGATGGGCGAACTGGCCGGGGGATAGCCAAACTCGCGCCCGGCGGTTGAAACCGCTGCTTGAAAATCACGAAGTTCCGCCTGCGCGGACTGCACGGGTGAGATCCAGGCGCACAAGCAGGTGAAGCCCCGTTCGGCGACGCGTCAGCGGCGCCGAGATGGGGCTTCTGGCCATTCCAGCCGCGGGCTTATGCGGATTGCGGATCTAGATCCGCTGATCTCACGGTTGCGGACGCTCCGGTGCCCGGGCTACCGCATGCAGCCGGGCCGCCGAGTCCGCGAAGGCGGACTTTGCGTCCTCCCAGCGGCGAATTCATTCGCTCCCGCGGGCGGCCCGCGGTCGCGGCCTGCGTTGACGCGAGGTCCGTCTACAACCCGTACTCCTTGAGCTTCTGCCAGAGCGTCGTCCGCCCCATCCCCAGGGCGGCGGCGGCCTTGGTGCGGTTGCCGTCGGCGTCCTCCAGCGCCTGGACGATGGCCTCGCGCTCCGCTTCCGCGTCGGGGGCCACGTAGCGCCGCGCCGGCTCCGGGGCGCGCGAGTCACCGCGCCTGGCGTCGCCGTTGGCGTGCCCGTTTCCGTTGGACGACGCGCCCGCCGCGGCTCCGTCCAGAAGCTCTTCGGGAAGGTGGTGCGCCAGGATGCGCCCGCCCTCGCAGACGATGCAGGCGTACTCCACCGCCGTCATCAGCTCGCGCACGTTGCCGGGCCAGTCGTACGCCTGCATCACCGCCACCGCGTCGTCGCTGATGCCGGTGATGCGGCGATGCGGCTCCACGCGCTCGTTCCACCGCGCCAGCGCCGCGCCGGCCAGCGCGGGAACGTCCTCCACCCGGTCCTTGAGCTCCGGCACGCGGATCTGGAACACCTTCAGGCGAAAGTACAGGTCCTTTCGGAAGGTCCCTTCCTCCACCATCGCCTCCAGGTCGCGGTGCGTGGCCGCGATCACCCGCACGTCCACCTGCACCGGCCGCGCGGTCCCCACGCGCACCACCTCGCGCTCCTGCACCACACGCAGCAGCTTGGCCTGCATGGCGGGCGACACGTCGCCGATCTCGTCGAGAAAGATGGTGCCGTGGTTGGCCTCCTCGAACATCCCCTTGCGCTCCTGCACCGCGCCTGTGAACGCCCCGCGTGCATGGCCAAAGAGCTCCGACTCCAGCAGCCCCTCCGCCAGCGCCGAGCAGTTGACGGCCAGGTACGGCCGGCTGCGGCGCGGGCTTTCCTCGTGCAGGGCGCGGGCGATGAGCTCCTTGCCCGTGCCCGTGGCGCCGCGCAGCAGCACCGTGCTTTCCGTGGGGGCCACCCGCGCGATGGCCCGCTTGACCTCGCGCATCTTCTGCCCCGTCCCCACGATGCGCGAGGCCCCCGCGCCCAGCACCGGCTCGCGGCGGGCAAGGATGGCCTTGATCTTGGAGCGCAGCAGCGCGTTGTCGCACGGCTTGGTCAGGTAGTCGTCCGCCCCCAGCTTGAGCGCGGCGACGGCCGAATCCACCGTGGCGAAGCCCGTCAGCATGAGCACCGGCACGTCGTTGCCGGCGCCGCGCAGCTCTTCCAGCACGGAGAGGCCGGTGCGGCCTTCCATGCGCAGGTCCAGCAGCACCATGTCGAACTCGCCGCCGCGCAGCTTTTCCAGGCCGCTGTCGCCGCTGGGGGCCGCGTCCACCTCGTAGCCCTCGTCGGCCAGCAGGGCGCCGGTGCCCACGCGAAAGGCGCGGTCGTCGTCGATGATCAGGATGCGGGCCGTGTCCGGCATCGAATCGTCTTCTTTCGTTGGATGTACGTCAACTTTAATTGCTTCAACTGCTTGAGCTGCTGAACCTGCTGGCCCCGTCCCGGCGGTTGAAACCGCGGTTGCAACGTCACGAAGTCCGCCTTCGCGGACTCCCGCTGTTGAAGCCCCGCGCAGTTTGCGGGGCTTTTCGCTTTTCCAGCCGCGGGTTCACCCGCCCGGGACGAGCCCGGAGGAAACGGAGTCTACATATCCTGATCGCGCGTCTGATTGTTCCTTTGTGCCGGCCGCCCGCCGGGCGAATGAATTCGCGGCTGGGAAAACGTAATGTCCGCCTGCGCGGACCGCTCGTGCCGCACGCCGACCCTGTGCACACCCTCGGCCCCTTCAGTTGAAGCCCCGCGCAGTTTGCGGGGCTTTCCGCTTTTCCAGCCGCGGGTTCACCCGCCCGGGACGGTGTCTTCCGCAAACGCAAAGGGGCCCGGCATCGCGCCGGGCCCTTCTGCGTACTCTCGTACCCTCGTACTCCGTACCTTCGTACCCTTACCGCCCCAGCACCACGCGGCTCTCCTGGATCACCACGCCGCGCTCGGCGAGGGCGGCGATGTACTCGCGGCCGGGCATGGCCTCGTCGGGCGTCCACACGCCGGGCTTCACCTTGCCGGCGGCCTGCATGGCGCCGGTGATGGCCAGCGAGAAGCCGGTCGTCCGCATCATCGCCGTGATGCCGGTGTCGGCGTCGTAGCGGTCCAGCAGGTCGAAGCGGTAGCGCACGTGCTCGCCCTTGTCGATGCCCTCGGCCTCCACCCGCAGCGCCACCTGGTCCGGGCTCTCCTTGTAGTCCTTCTTCAGCTTGGGCCCGACGATGGAGATGAAGACGTCGCGCGGCACCACCTTCACGCCCTTCACCTCGATCGGCTCCATCCCCATCAGGCCGATGTCGCGCATCACCGCCATCAACTCGGCGTGGCCGGGAAAGCGCAGC
>DASQBH010000349.1:0-2305 GCA_035635315.1 Longimicrobium sp. | reverse complement strand
ATGAGCGCTGTTCCGGGCGGCGAAGCCGCCGCGCAGGCGCAGCGGCCGGGTGATGCGCTGGCGCGGCGCGAGATGGGTCTTGCCGAAGCAGGCCCGCCCCGTGTAGGCCGGGTTGCGCAGCATGGCCCAGACGGTCGAGCGCTCCCAGCGGGAGCCCTGTTTGCGCGTCGGCACGCCATGCTGATTGAGCCGCGCCGTGATCGCCCCGATGCTCAGGCCGTCCACGGTGTACCAGGCGTAAACCGCGCGCACGACTGTCGCCTCCGCGTCGAGAACCTCATAGCGCGCCGGTTCGGCATCGCTCCTGCGGACGTAAAGGAAGCCGTAGGGTGCGCCGCTCAGCACGTTGATCTGCCCCTGGCGGGCGCGATGGAGCTTGCCGCGCCGGGACCGCTCGAGGATCTGGGCCCGCTCGTACTCGGCGAACATACCCTGGAACTGGAGCAGCAGCCTGTCTTCCGGGGTCTGGGCGCGGGGCGCCTGGACGAACAGAACCTCGACGCCGGCGCGGCAGAACTCCTCGATCAGCAGCATCTGATGGACGTACTCCCGGCACAACCGGTCCGGCGAATAAACCAGGACGGCCTCGATCGCTCCTTCGGCCGCCAGATCGCGGATCCGCTCCAGCCCGGGGCGGATCAACTCCGCGCCGCTGAAGCCGTCATCCTCAATGACCCACTCGGCCGGCACGCTGTAGTCGCTGGTCCCGGCAAACTCGATCAGCGCCGCCGTCTGGCTCGCGATCGTCTGCTCCTGCCTCTGCCGGTCGCCGGAAACCCGGGCGTAAATCGCCGCTGTTTTCATCGTCAGGCCCTCCTGTCGGGTGCGCCGGTTCACCACGGCGCCGCGTGACGTCGGCAACCAGCGCCGCATAGGCCAGTTCGAGCTTGGTGTCGAACAAGCGGTCGAAGGTGTACTCGAGACGGACGACGCGGCCGGGCCGGTCAGGCACGGTCCCGGGCCTGAGCAATGAACGCCTCGAGGGCACGTCCGACGATCTCGCCCTGGGTCAGACCGCTGCTGGCGGCATGCGCCCGCAGACGGCGTGCCACGTCGCCGGGCAGCTTCACGGTGACCGGAATGGCCGGCTCGGTAACCGGCAGCGGCGCCTCGAGCGTCCGGGCCTGCCGGACGTAACGGTAGGCTTGACGACGCGAGATCGCGAAGTCGCTGGACAGGGTCATGGTGGCCTCCGCCACGCTGAGGCCGCGAACGAGCAACCCGTATGCGGCGTTCAGACGGCGAGCCTTTTGCGTGTCGGTCGATCGCGGCATGAGACATGACGGTATTACCTTTTGCGACGCAGATCAAGAATGCAGGCGCCGCGATCGAGGCGAATTCCCCGATCAAAGGCGAAGTTATCTTTTGCGTTCAGGGAGTGATTTCGCCATTATTGGCGAATCTGTACTTCCGCCGCTTTCTGTTGGCGTGGAACAGCCACGGTCATCGCGATCGACTCGGGGCATACGTCGTCAACTATGCCGATGACTTCGTCATCTGCTGTCGACCCGGCAACGGGGAAGCGGCTCTGGCGACGATGCGGCACTTGATGACACGGCTCGGGCTCACGGTGAATGAGGCCAAGACCCGGCTGATCCGGATACCGGATGGAAGCTGCGACTTCCTCGGCTACACGATCGGCCGTTTCCACGGACGGGACGGCGGGGCCTACATCGGCACCCGTCCGTCCCGCAAAGCCGTCCGGGCATTGCTGCGCAAGATCCATGACGCAACGACGCCGCAAAAGCACGCCGACACGCCGGAACACCGGGTCGCCGAGATCAGCAGCTTGCTGCGCGGCTGGGCAGGGTACTTCAACCAAGGCCCTGTCACCCGGATCTACGAGACGGCGCGCCGGTATACCGAGCGGCGCGTCCGACGCTGGTTGATGCGACGCCGCGGTCAGAAAGGCACCGGGTACCGCCAGTACCCGGACGAGTATCTCTCCAGAAACTCGGCCTTTACGCCCTGCCGCGCCGACGTGCCGACCCGCCGAGCGCGAAGGCTTGACGTCTCAGGTGAAAGCCGGATGCAGGAAATCTGCACGTCCGGTTTGATGAGCGGCGACTGGAAACGGAGCCATGGTCAGGAATGAGGCACCGGCACGGGCGAAAGCCGCCGGAGAACGGCAACTCCCCAATGACCTGTCGCTACCGCGCCAGTCGTCGACTCTACTGGCCGGCAAATCGGGGTTGATGACGAAGGCGGTGATCGCCGCCCAGTTGTTGAGGATCTCGCGGGCGAGGGCCCGAACCTTCTCGGTCTCATGATCGCGGTGGAGCTTGCAGGCCCGTTTCAGGCGGGC
>DASQBH010000348.1:0-2334 GCA_035635315.1 Longimicrobium sp. | reverse complement strand
GGTGTTTAAGAATCACATCGGCGGATTTGATTTCCTGAGGGAGGCGCCGCTCCGAACCTGCTGCTACCGAGGGACTTTGGCGCCGACCGAAGGATCTTGCCGGCAGTACCTGGGGGCTGGATCAGTGCCGCGTGGCCGGCCCCGCAATCGCCGAGACGAGATCCTTCGGTCGCGCGCAAACGGTTGAGTGACTTAAAGTTGTGGAGGCGCGCTCCCTCAGGAAATCAATCCTCGTTATCTGAAGATCAGATTCTTAAACACGCTCTCACGCAGAGTTAGCAGAGTTTTCTCGTGCCGTTCCCGAAAGCCGCTCTGCCGAACTCGAGAGATTTAGAGGGAATACCTCGAAAAAACTCTGCTAACTCTGCTAACTCTGCGTGAGGCCTATCTTTTAGCGACCCCACCCGAGCGTGAGGGTCAGCACGGCGTGGCGGGGGAGGCCGGGCTCAAAGGCGACGGGCTGGCCATCCACCACGTCGGGGTTCAGAAAGGCGGAAGCCACGTAGCGCTCGTCCAGCAGGTTCTCCAGCCGGAAAGATCCACGCACGGTCAGGCCGCGCGGCAGACGCAGCGGGCGGCGCAGGCCCACGCCCGCGCTCCACAGCGCGTAGCCGGGAACGCGCACCGCGTTGGCGTCGTCGGCCCAGAAGCCGTCCACCCACTGCATCGCCACCTCCAGCTGCGCCTCCGGGCGAAAGGCGGGCGCCCAGCGCAGTGCCGCGGAGCCGTGCACGTCCGGCACGCCCACCACGCGGTTGCCGGCGAAGTTCGCGGTGGCGCCGGGGCGGCCGTAGTGCACGCTGTCCACCACGTACTCCGTGTAGCGGTGGTCGCTCCCCGCCAGCGCCAGGTTCATCTCCACCCCCGGCGCCGTCACCATGCGCACGCCCAGCTCGGCGCCGCGGCGGCGCACGGCCCCCGCGCTGAAGTAGAAGCGCCCGCCGCGGTAGGGGACGATCTCGTCGCGCACCTCCGTCCAGTAGAGCGCCAGGTCGTAGCTGAACGCGCGGACGGGGCCGGTGCCGCGCGCCGCGATCGCCCTGGTCCCCACCTCGTACGTGGTGGAGCGGATGGGGCGCAGCAGGGGGTTGATGCCGTGGATGGTGTCGTCGCCAAAGGTGCCCACCGGGTCGGTCTCGTTCCCCGCCGGCGCCTCGACGCCGCCGCCCACGCCGGCGTACACGCTGTGGATGGGTGAGAGGCGCCAGACCAGCCCCAGCTTGGGCGACAGACGCGTGAAGCTGCGCTCGTCGCTCAGGCGCGGGTCCAGCAGGTCGTCCACGTCGTACGACACGGCGTCCCATCGCGCCCCCAGCACCACCTCCAGGTCGCCCGCGGAAAGCTGCTCCTGCGCGTAGACGCCAACGTTGCTGGAGCCCTCGCGCTGGTTCGTCCGCACCTCGTCGCCGCGTCCCCCGTCCTCCGAGAGCGACCAGAAGACGCCGGGGCCGCCCTGCCGCGCGTGGTCCACCCCGGCGGAAAGGCTCGCCGACAGGCCGGGCGCGGCGGTGTGCTCCCAGCGCGCGTTCAGGCTGCCCCCGGCGTGGCGGCGGTCGAACTCGCGGTAGGTGCCGCGCTCGCTGCGGATGAGCCGCTTGGGCTGGGCGAAGAGCATCCCCTGCACGGTCACCCGCTCGCCCGCGCGGTGCTCCACGTGCACGGAGCCGCGCGCCAGCCGGTTGTGGCGCCGCTCCCGGCGATCGGCGTAGACGGCGTTCGCTTGGCGCGGGTCCGCGTCCAGCGCCGCCTGCGTGAGCGGGCCGGGGATGCCGAAGCGGTTGTCCGCCGCGACGGCGTGCACCCGCACCTCCGTCCGCCCGCCGACGGGCGCCACCAGCCCCGCGTTCAGCAGCGTCCGAAGGCCGGCGGAGTTGCGGCGCCAGCCGTCCTGCTCCGTGCGAGCCAGCATCCCGTAGACGCGCGCCGCGCCCACCCTCTGCCCGCCGCGCACCACGTGCCGCAGCAGGCCGAACCCGCCCGCCTGCTGCTCCGCCTGCGCGAACGGCGCGTCGAACGCGGGAACGGAGGAAAAGCTGACGACGCCGCCCGCCGCGTTCCCCCACAGCGCGGAGGCGTTGGAACGCACCACCTCCATCTCTTCCACGGCGCCCAGGTCCACCAGGTCCATCGCCGTCCGCCCGTCCGGCTCCGTCTCCGGCACGCCGTCCTGCAGGATGCGGATGCCGCGCGTGGTCCCCGCGTTCGACCGGTCCCCCGCGCCCCGCGCCCCGAAGCCCCGGATGACGATGCGCAGGTCGCTGCCGCCCGACCGCGACTGCGCCAGCACGCCGGGCACGCCGCGCAGCGCCTGGTCGATTCGATTCCCCTGCGCGT
>DASQBH010000347.1:0-3356 GCA_035635315.1 Longimicrobium sp. | reverse complement strand
GTCTTCCGCGAGCGCAGGATCGTGCCGGTCACGGGCTATCGACGGCGTGCGGGCGGACGGTGATGGGGCGGCGGGCCGTCGCCGGCGGCTGGCCGGTGGCGCGGACGGTCACCTCCAGCGTGTAGTCGCCGGGGCGCAGGTCGGGGGGGATGCCGACGGCCAGCGAGCGCCCGACGACGGGGCCCGCCTCCACCCCTTCGCTCCACCCCATCCGCACCGTCCGCGCGCCCTTCACGATGCCGATGGCCTCCAGCCGCCGGCGCCCCCACACGGCGCGGCCGGGGATCAGCCCCACGCGCACCTGCACGGAATCGCTCGCCTCCACGTCGTACATCTCCCAGAACACCCCCACGCGCTCCCCCGGCGCCAGGATCGCCGATCCGCGCGCGATGCGGGCCGCCTCCATCACCTCTACCGGCCGCGCGTCGGGGTGGGCCAGCAGCAGCAGGTCGCTCACGCGCGCGTTTGCGTCCCACGCCACCGCCTGCCGCCGGCGGGCCACCGAGCGGGTGCTGTCTTCCCGTAGCTCCAGGCTGATGACGGTGTTGGGCGCGGGAAGCTCCACGTACAGCGCCCCGCTGGCCGCGTTGGGCTGCCAGGGCGACTCCGTGCGCCGGCCCCCCGCATCGTCCATGGCCACCAGCGCGGCGTGCAGGCGCGGGTCGGCGGGAAGGCTGTCTTCGGGGAGGGCGTAGCCGGCCACCAGCAACGCGGCGCCGCGGCGGGGAAAGACGGCCAGCTGGTGCGGCAGCACCATGATGTGCCGCGCGTACTCCGGCGCGTAGCGGGTGATGGTGGGCTGCGTCTCGGCCAGCGGCCACTCGTCGCCGCGCAGGAGGGTGGGGTCGCGCACCGTCTCCAGCGGCGGGATGAACTCCCAGGTGCGCGGCTCGTTGTAGCCCACGGCGGAGCCGGACTGCGCGCCGCCGGAGATCGTCGGCTCCGAGCGCTCCCAGGCGGTGAACCAGCCGTAGCGCAGCACGATCTCCGTCATGTCGTCGCCCCAGCGCAGGGCGTCTACCTGGCGGGCGCGCTGCTGGATGCGGTCCATGGTCCAGCGGGCAAAGTGCTCCGTCATCCGGTCGTTTCCCGGCTCGGACCAGAGCGGGTCCGCCAGCCACCACATCCGCCGTGCCAGCCGCTCGCGGTCCCCCTCCGGCGTGGTGCGCCAGGTGCGCTTGTCCGCGGGCCTCAGCAGCACCTCCACGCCCGTCCACCGCGCGCGGTCCTCCGCCGGCATGGCCGCCAGCGCCGCGCCGAACGCCTGCTCCGACTCCGGAAAGCGCTGCGCCTCGTGCAGCGCCAGCCCCTGCAGCGCGGCGCACCACCAGCCTTCCGCGCGGCAGACGCGCGCGGCGGCCACGGCGCCGTCGTCATCCCCCGCCTCGATCAGGTAGCGCACGCGCTGCCCGGCGATCCACTCGTCGCCCGGCAGGTCGGCGGCGGCCTGGGCGAAATCTTCCAGCAGCTCGCGCCGGCGCTCGGCGATGACGGGCGGCTCGGGCGGCGGCTGGTCGCCCTGCTCGTTGTCGCTGAAGAAGAAGCAGAAGCGCCCGATGGTCTCGTCGCACCGGCCCGACGAGCGCGCGTAGGTGCGTGGCAGGCGGTGAAAGCGAAAGCGCTCGAACGACGCCTGCGCCGTGCGCGCTTTGGCCAGCACCGACGCGGAGTCCCGCCCCTGCGCCGGGGTGTCGATGACGACGCGGTCCGCCTGCGCGGCGAGGGTGGGGATGAGGAAGACGGAACCGGCGACGACCGCGAATCGAACGAAAGCAGGAACCATAGGCCGCTCCTGATGCTGGGGATGAATGGAAGGACGCATTGAAGTGCCGCATTCGGCGGACCACGACAAGCGCCGTGTCCATTCGATACAGGTCACCAGCGCTCCGTTTCCGCACAGTTCAGGCAATCCCGTAGGCCGGTACTGCCGATTCATACCGAATCCGGGAATACAGTCATTCCAAAAACAAACGGCGAAAGGTAGAGAGGAACAGACAACCGCCAGAGGAACAGAGGAAACCGGTTCGTCTCTGTTCCTCTGGCTGTTGTCTGTTCCTCTCTACCTGATGCCTTTCCGGATCTGGTATCACGCAGAAGAAGCCGGGAAAGATACCCACCCAGACGAAATAAGGCGTAATCTCCGTGAAGAAACGTCGATGCCCCCCAGCGGATTGTCTCCGCCGGAGGGCCATCGGGTGCAAACCGTGGTGCCGGCTTGCCTCAGATCACACTGATGGACGGGTTGGCGCCGGCCATCCCCGTCACCCATGTCTCGAATTTGTTGTTGTTGCTGGGACACCCTCGTCCCTCGGTGCTCTCCTGGAACCGAATCCACATCAGCTGGCCCTCGGGTACCGTGAAGCTCCGCTGGGCACCCGCCGGGAAAACGCCACCATCGGCGAAGTTGTCGCAGAAGATGGTCACGCCGGGCCGCGTGAATCCGTAGTAGATGTAGAGCGTGCGGCCGGAGTTGTTCGTGAAGCTGGCGTTCGTTGCTACCAACGTGGCGCCATCAGCGGCGGCCTGGCCGGTCACGAGCTCAGGAGCGGAACCGGCCGGATTGCCAAGCCCATGCAGAGCGAGCGCCGCAACTGCAACGTGCAGAATGTTCATCGTAGTCTCTCGGGAAGTGCGTAAAAGGTGCTGTGCCTGAGGTGCCGGAGCGGTTTTCCACCGCTCCGGCCCTGCATCCGCTATCCCTGAGACAGGACGCCGACATCGGTGTGGCCGGTGTTCTGCTTGTGCGCGGTGGCATCGGCCTGCGCATCGGCCTGGTTCTTCCGGTCCGGTCCGTACCAGTGGCCGGAAAGGCCGTGCGTGTGGCTGCATGCCGCGAAGTACGTCTTGTCCGCGATCACCGCGGCGTAGGCGGCCTTGTTGACCGTTCCGCCCAGCGAGAGGCCCATCGCAAGAAGGACCAGGGGGCGAGACAGCGAGAGAATCTGCTTGTTCATGATGTTGCCTCCGGGCTTGTTGGCCCTTTGAATGTTGGATCGTTTGATCGCGTTTCTACTTCTGCTTCGCGGGCGTAACGCGATCAGTGCAGCACCTTCCACTGCTGGTTGCGGAGTCGCTTATCCGCTGTTCCTCCTCTGGAGAAAAAAACAGCCTCGCAACACGTGGCGTTCGCCAGCAATGCGAGGCTGTAAGACACATTTCTTCCACACGGTGCCCTCCGGGGAAATATCCCCTGCTGGTGTTGGATCAAGCGGGTTGCGTTCTGCTTCGCGGGCGTGACGCAATCCCTCTTCCCTGCCCTTGTCCTGCTCCGGCATTGCCGTGCCGGTCCTACAGCGGGTCTTGCCGGACCCGCAACGTCAGTATGGATAAATCGTGCCACTCTTCCGGCTTGGCCT
>DASQBH010000346.1:0-2747 GCA_035635315.1 Longimicrobium sp. | reverse complement strand
CCGCAGAAGATGCAGCGGAACTCGTCGATCTCGTAGACGATGGGGTAGCGGTTCCCCTGGTCGTCCTCGCCCGGCACCAGCTTGATGCAGTTGGCGGGGCAGATGGTGGGGCACAGGCCGCACGCCACGCACTTGGGACGTCCGTCCTCGTGCGTCTCCATCACGTGCGTCCCCCGCCAGCGCGGGCTCAGCTGCTTCTTCTGCTCGGGGTACTGGATGGTGACGCTGCTGCGGTCGCCGGCGCTCTTCGCCATGTGGCGAAAGGTGAGCGCCATCCCCTTGAGCGTGGCCCGGATGTACGAAGACTTTCGCACCGGGCGCTTCATCACTACGACCTTGGCCGCCATATCCGCTACCTCGCCCCCGCGCGGGGGGTGGTGAGTGCCACGCGCATGGCCTCGGCGCGCTTGCGGGCGCGCTCACGGGCGACGATGCGCTTGTCTTCCATCGAGCCGGTGCCCTCCAGCGTCTGGCCCTTGTCCATCAGCCACAGCACCACGAACAGCATTACCGCGTTCACCGCCGTGAGCACCAGACCGCCCCACAGGGTGAAGTAGCCGCGGGCGCCGGTGGGGCCCACTTCCACGAACGGGCGGCCCATGGCGTCCATCCCCAGCACGGTCGCCGCCGTCACCACCACCACGGCCAGCGCCACGGGAAGCATGATCTTCCACCCCAGGTCCATCACCTGGTCGTAGCGGAACCGCGGCACGGTCCAGCGCACCAGCATGAAGACCATGATGAAGAAGAAGGTCTTGGCGGCGAACACGCCCAGCGTGAGCACGGTGAGCCACCAGGTGGGCTCCGGCCCCACCCACACGCCGTCGATGAGGGCCATGTCGTCGCGCCCCCAGCCGGGGATGTCCCACCCGCCCAGGAACAGCGTGGCCATCAGCATGCTCACCGTGAGCACGTGCGCGTACTCGGCGATGAAGAACATGCTGAACTTCATCGCGCTGTACTCGGTGTGGTACCCGGTCACCAGCTCGCTCTCCGCCTCGGGCAGGTCGAAGGGCAGGCGGTTAGTCTCGGCAAAGCAGCTGATCCAGAAAAAGAAGAACGAGGCGGAGAGCGGCAGCGCGAACCACAGGTTCATGCGCTGCTGCGTGTACACCACCTCGTCCAGCCCCACGTTGCCCACGAGGAAGAAGACGGACATCAGCGACAGGCCCAGCGAGATCTCGTAGCTGATCATCTGCGCGCCCGCCCGCAGCCCGCCCAGCAGCGCGTACTTGTTGCTGCTGGCCCACCCCGCCAGCACGATGCCGTACACGCCCAGCGAGCTGAACGCCAGCAGGAACAGGATCCCCACCGGCAGGTCCGCCAGCATCATGGGCACCACCCCCCAGCGGGTGGGGAGCGGCGAGGCGAACGGGATCACCGCGAACGTCACCATGGCCGGCGTAATGCTGAGCATCGGGGCCAGGGTAAAGAACACGGGGTGCGCCTCGCCCGGGTTGCTTTCTTCCTTGAGGATGTTCTTCAGGCCGTCGGCCGCGGGCTGCAGCAGGCCGCCGGGGCCCACGCGGTTGGGGCCGATGCGGTCCTGCATCCACGCGCTGATCTTGCGCTCCAGCAGCGTGAGCATGGCCACGGTCACCAGCACCACCACGAACACCACGAGCAGCTTGGCGACCGACGTCCAGAGGTACGCCTGCCCCGTCACCTCGCGTATGGTTTCCACTACCTGTCCTGCTTGCATCTCGCGTCCGGTCCGTTGACCCGCGTGGATGAAGGAGCGCGGTCCGCCGCGCCCATGACTCCGTCTATCCCTTCAGGCGAAACGACCCGCTCCGCCCGTCTTCCGTCCATTGCGAAGGGCGGTCTGCGCGGTGCCGTTACTCTCGCACTTTCGCACTCCCGCACTTTCGCACTTCCTTCCTCAGTCCCCCGCCTGCCCCACCGCCTCGGGCAGCGCGGCGCCCTGCGCGCCCAGTTCGCCCCAGGAGAGCAGGCCGAACTCCGGCCGCACCGCCGCCAAGCCCATGAAGGCGTCGGCCGCCGTCCCCGGCGCGCCCGCGTCGCCGATGCCGGCCAGCAGCACGCCCAGGATCTGCCACGCCGGGCGCGACATCCCCGGCGCGCGGAGCGCAGGCCAGAAGCGCTGCACGCGGCGCTGCACGTTGGTGAACGTGCCTTCCATCTCCGCGAACGTGGTCGACGGCAGCACGAAGTGGGCGTTGCGCGCCGCGGGGCTCAGCTGCTGCCCCACGTAGACGAAGAGCGACGCGCTGGCGCCGAAGTCCGCCGGCGCGTCGGCCAGCTCATCGCCCAGCACGAAGAGCACGCCCGTGTGCGCCGCCGCCGCCTCCAGCCCGCCCTTGCCGTCCGCCCCGCCCGTGCGCCCGAAGCCGAACAGCTCCGCGCCCACGACGTTGGCGGCGCGGTCCGTCCGCAGCGCCAGGTCCGGGTAGCCGGGGAGGACCACCTGCTCGCCCTGCTCGCAGCGGAACACGCCGCTTCCGCCGCCCACCGCCTCCATCACCCGCCGCAGCGCGCCGATGTCCTCGTTCGCCGCGAAGGGCGAGACAACGGCGTGCGCGCCGCCGGCGTGGCCCCGCAGCGCGTCCGCCAGGCGCAGGAGCGCGTCGCTCCACGACATGGGCACGTGGCGGCCGGACGCGTCGCGCACCAGCGGCGCTTCGACGCGATCGACCCGGTTGATCCACTGGTAGTTCAGCCGGCCGAAGTCGCACATCCAGTGCGAGTTCACTTCCGGGTTGGGGCGCGGCTTGATGCGCATGACC
>DASQBH010000345.1:0-5674 GCA_035635315.1 Longimicrobium sp. | reverse complement strand
GGCTCTTCGGCACGCACGCCCGCTTTCGTCCCCTGCGCGGGGGGCCGCTCACGGTGGAGCCCGGCGACCGCTCCCGCGCCCGCCTGGCCGCGCGGCTGACGCTGGACGCGCTGGGGCGCACCGGGTGGGGCGGCTCGCTGCGCCTGGAGGGCGACGTCCCCCTGCGCTGGGGGTGCGGCTCGTCGACGACGGATGTGCTCGCCACCATCCGCGCCGTGGCCGACGCCTTCGGCGCCGTGCTGGAGCCGGCGTGGATCGCCCGGCTCTCCGTGGCCTCCGAGACCGCGTCGGACTCGCTGATGTACGGGGCCGAGCGGGCCGTGCTCTTTGCCCAGCGCCGCGGAAGCGTGCTGCTGGACCTGGGCGGCCCCCTTCCCGCGGTGCAGGTGCTGGGCGTGAACACGGAAGGAATGCACGGGGTGGAGACGCTCGCGCTTACGCCCATGCCGTACTCCGCCTGGGAGGTGGAGGCGTTCCGGACCATCCTGGGGCTGCTGCGCCGGGCGGTGGAGGAGCAGGACCCCGCCCTGCTGGGCCGGGTGGCGACCGCCAGCACGACCATCACCCAGCGCCACCGCCCCAAGCACTTCATGCCGCAGCTGCTGCAGATCGCGAAAGAGAGCGGCGCGGTGGGGGTGCAGGTGGCGCACAGCGGGACGGTGGCCGGGCTCCTCTTCGATCCCGGGCGCGGCGCCGCGGAGCGCATCGAGCAGGCCCGCGCCGCCATCCACCTGCTGGGGCTGCAGAGCTGGGAGTTTTCGACCGATATTGCCCCGCGGCGGGAGGGAGTTTCGTGAGCGGCACGCTGATCAACCCCGACATGGTGGATGCCATCGCGCTCCCGCGCCTGGTGTGGCTGCGCCCCAACCTGATCGGGCTGGCGTTCCCGCTGATGAAGCTGCTCCCCGCGCGCTTCATCATCCGCAAGGCGCTGGAAAGCGGCGAGCTCACCCCGGGCGGGCTGATCGCCGAGACCACCAGCGGCACCTTTGGCCTGGCGCTGGCCATGGTGGCGCGGCTGGGCGGCCATCGACTGACGCTGGTGAGTGACCCGGCGATCGACGCGCCCCTCAAGCGGCGGCTCGAAGACCTGGGCGCCAGCGTCCACATCGTGGAAAAGGCGGGCGCCTCCGGCGGCTTTCAGCAGGCGCGGCTGGCGGTGCTGGAGCGGGTGCTGGAGGAGAACCCCGGCTCCTTCTGCCCGCGGCAGTACGACAACCCGCACAACCCGGGGAGCTACGCCCCCTGCGCCGAGCTGCTGGCGCACGCCACCGGCGGCATCGACTGCCTGATCGGCACCGTGGGCTCCGGCGGCTCCGTCTGCGGCACCTCGTCGTACCTGCGGCTGCTCTTTCCCGAGCTGGAGGTGATCGGGGTCGATGCGCACCGCAGCGTGATCTTCGGGCAGAGCGACGCGGGGAGCGGGCGGCTGCTGCGCGGGCTGGGGAACTCGCTGATGCCGCCCAACGTGGACCACACGGCGTTCGACCTGGTGCACTGGGTGGGCGCGGCGGAGGCGTTCCGCGCCACCCGCGAGCTGCACCAGCGCCACGCCGTCTTCGCCGGCCCCACCAGCGGCGCCGCGTTCCTGGTGGCGGACTGGTGGGCGCGCAACAACCCCGACGCGCTGGGCGCGGTCATCTTTCCGGACGAGGGCTACCGCTATCAGGACACCGTCTACGACGACGCCTGGCTGGAGGCGAAGGACGCGCGGCTGGACGTGCTCCCCCACGAGCCGGTGGAGTGGGACCGCCCGCACGATGGCGACGACGCGTGGTCCTGCTTTCGCTGGGGCCGCCGCCCCTACGCCGAGGTGATGGGTGCGCCGGCCGAGCGCCTGGAGCGGGTCCCGTGACGGGCGGGTTCGCCGGCGGCAGGTCGCTGCTCTTCATCGAAAGCAACACCAGCGGTACCGGGCGCCTCTTCGTCCACACGGCCCGGGAGCTGGGCTTTGCCCCCGTGCTGATCACCGCGAAGCCGGAGAAGTACGCGTACCTGGCCGAGGCGGGGGCACCGGAGGTCGTCGTGGTCCCGCGGATCGACGAGGACGAGCTCTACGCGCTGATCCGGGAGCGCTTCGACGGCGGGGCGGGGGTGGCCGGCATCACCTCCAGCTCCGAGTACTTCATCGCCACGGCGGCGGCGCTGGCGGCGCGCTTCGGCCTGGCGGGCCCCGACGCGGCGTCCGTCCGCGCGGCGCGCGACAAGTCGCACCAGCGCCGGGTGACGGCCGCCGCGGGGATTGCGGCGCCCGCCTTTCGCGTGGCCGCGTCGGCCGCGGAGGCGGTCGCCGCCGCGCGCGAGATCGGCTTTCCCGTGGTGGTGAAGCCGGTGGACGGCAGCGGCAGCGTGGGCGTGCGGGCCTGCGCCGGCGAGGCCGAGGTGCAGGCCCACGCCGCTCCGCTCTTCGCGGCGGGCGGGGCGGGGACGCGGCTGCTGGTGGAGGGGTTCGTCGACGGCCGGGAGTTCTCCGTGGAGGTGTTCTCGGGACGCGTGGTCGGGATCACCCGCAAGCACCTGGGAAGCCCGCCCTTCTTCGTGGAGGCCGGGCACGACTACCCGGCGGCGGCATCCCCCGCGATCGAGCGGACGCTGGCCGACACCGTGGTCCGGGCGACGGAGCTGCTGGGGCTGGGCTGGGGTCCGCTGCACTGGGAGATGCGGATCGCGGCGGACGGCCGGGCGGTGCCCATGGAGGTAAACCCGCGGCTGGCCGGCGGCTTTATCCCCGAGCTGGTGCGCCACGCGCAGGGGATCGACCTCATCCGCGAGACGCTGCGCCTGGTGGTGGGCCAAGCGCCGGACGTGGCCGCGCGGCATCACCGCCACGCCTCGATCCGCTTTCTGTTCGCCCCGTCCGCCGGGCGGCTGGAGGCGGTGGAGGGGATCGACGAAGTCCGCGCGCGGGAGGACGTGGTGGACGTGGCGCTGTACCGCCCCGTGGGCGCGGAGCTGACCATCGAGGGCGATTTTCGCGACCGCATCGGCCACGTGGTGGCCTGCGCGGACGAGTCGGAGGCCGCGTGTGAGGCGGCGGAAGGGGCGCGTGCGGCGATCCGCGTCGTGGTCGCCGCGCCGGAGCCGGCGGAGGACGCGGCGCTGGTGGGCGCGGGGGAGGGGGCGGCGTGAGCGAAGACACCGGCCGCATCCGCAGGACCCTGGACCGGCGCGCCCGGCGGATCGTCTTTGGCGAGCACGCGGACCGGGCCATCGACCAGGAGCTGCCGTTCAACGTGCGGGTGGACCGGGCGCACGTGGTGATGCTGGTGGAGCGGGGGCTCCTTCCCCGGGAGTCCGGACGGCGCCTGCTGGCCGCCATGCACGACCTGTCGGCGGGGGATTACGGGCCGCTCCGGGGGCGCGAGGCGCCGCGCGGCCTCTATCTCCTGTACGAGGGGTGGCTGGTGGAGACGCTGGGCGAGGAGGTGGGCGGCGCCGTGCACCTGGGCCGCTCGCGCAACGACATCAACGCCACGGTGCTGCGCCTGCGCCTGCGGCCGGTCTACCACTGCCTGGTGCGCGAGGTGCTGCGCCTGGTCGCGGTGCTGGTGCGCCGCGCGGAGCGGTACGCCGGGGTGACGATGCCGGTCTACACGCACTACCAGGCGGCGCTCCCGGTCACCTACGGCCACTACCTCTCCGGGGTGGCGCTGGCCCTGCTGCGCGACCTGGAGGGGATCGAAGCGGCCGCCGCCGGGCTGGACCGCTGCCCCCTGGGCGCCGGCGCGGCGGGGGGGACCACGGTGCCGATCGACACCGGGCGCACCGCGCGCCTGCTGGGCTTTTCCGCGGGCGTGCTGCACTCCCTCGACGCGGTGGCCTCGCGCGACCTGGCGCTGCGCCTGCTGGCGGCCGCGGCGGTGCTGGGGGTAACGCTCAGCCGGCTGGCGAGCGACCTGCAGCTGTGGAGCACGGCCGAGTTCGACCTGGTGCGCTTTCCGGACGAGCTGGTGGGCTCCAGCTCCATGATGCCGCAAAAGCGCAACGCCTTTCTGCTGGAGCACCTGCAGGGGCGGGGCGGCGCGGCGCTGGGTGCCTTTACCGCCGCCGCCACGGCCATGCACGCCACCCCGTTCAGCAACTCGGTGGCCGTGGGGACCGAGGGCGTCAAGCCGCTGTGGAACGCGCTGGACCAGGTTGCCGAGTCCGTGCTGCTGGCGCGGCTCGTCGTCGCCGGGGCGCGGCCGCAGCCGGAGCGGATGCGGCGGCGCGCCGTGGAGGGGTTCACCACCGCCACGGCGCTGGCGGACCGGCTGGTGCTGGAGGGGGGGATGCCGTTCCGGCGGGCGCACCACCGCGTGGGCGAGGCCGTGCGCGAGGCGGTGGAGCGCGGCGAGCCGCTGGAGGCGGCCGCCGGGCGGCTGCTGGGCGAGCACGGCCTGGAGGCGCAGGCGGCCTGGACGGATCCGGCCGCGGTGGCGGCCGCCGCCGCGTACGGGGGCGGCCCCGCCGGGGCGTCGCTCGGGCGGATCCTGGCGGAGCTGCGGGCGGGGTGGACGGACGCCGCGCGCCGGCTCCGCGAGCGCGCGCGGGCGTGGAGCGAGGGAGAGCGCGCCCTGGACGACGCGGTGGCCGGGGTGCTGGCGGAGGACGCGGTCCGGCCTTCCGCCGGCGCCGAACGGGTGCGCGTGCCGACGCTGGAAGAGGCGTGATGCCGCATCCGGGACGACCCCTGTCCGAGAGGGTCTTGCCACACTTCGCGGACGAGAAAAGGAGCCCTGTCATCCCCAGGGAGCGCGCCACGTGTAACAGGAAGTCACGCAAGCCTTTGCGCGCGACCGAAGGACCTTCTTCCGCCTGTCGGGGGGCTTCCGAGCACGGGGCCAGCCCGTCGGCTTTGCCGGCAACGGCCTTCCATTGGCGCCAGGGCGTTGTGTGCGCGCATGCAATGCGCCTTCCTCACCATGACGGTTGTCTCCAGGGTTTGGCAACGGAAACATTCGGCTTGACAACGTCCGCAGCGCCTCCCTATCCTGCCACATGCTTTCCGGAAATGTGCGCCAGATCCCACCCGTGTAACCCGCGGGAGGCGCGCCCTCGTGCCGCGGTTTTCCTCTTTTCCCGCCGCGAAGCCAGCCATTTCCCGATGTTGTGATGAGATGACCGGATCGTGAGCGCTGGCGCCTTGGGGACGGCGGCGTTGCTCTCGAAGCCGCCGTGTTCGCGCGCGCGTGCCGATGACGTCCGATTCGGCCGTCCGGAGGCATGAGTCGCCGGCGGATCCCGCGGCCGGATGGCGGCTCAGGTGCCGTGCGGAACCGCGGATATGCACCGTGGTGTAGGCTTGCGGCGGCACACGACGGCGGGGGCTGGTGGGGAGTTCGATCCGCCCCGCGCGGAACCGGTGGTGAGGATGCGGGTGAGTGGTGACGGTGGGATGACCCGGCGCCCTTTGCGGACGCCACGGACGTGAGGAAACACCCTTGGCGACGGTCATGATACAGGAACCCGA
The DNA here is from genome assembly GCA_035635315.1 of Longimicrobium sp. Classification (GTDB taxonomy): domain Bacteria; phylum Gemmatimonadota; class Gemmatimonadetes; order Longimicrobiales; family Longimicrobiaceae; genus Longimicrobium. The sequence continues at coordinate 222 of DASQBH010000345.1, read as the reverse complement.
CCTTTTCGGGAACATCGACCAGCGCGGACGCGTCGCGCCCGCCCGGGCGCTCTTCCCGCCCGGCGCGGAGCCGTGCCGCGTGGGGCGCGGCGAGGTGCACGCGCACCACGGCGAGATCGTCCAGGGGCTCTTCTACTCCTGCGATGGAACGCTGGAGCACGGGCTGGTCACGCTGCCGTGCAGGCTCTTCGGCACGCGCGCCCGCTTTCGCCCCCTGCGCGG
>DASQBH010000344.1:0-8796 GCA_035635315.1 Longimicrobium sp. | reverse complement strand
GGGCTGGACCGTGGCGCGCTGGTCCGCTCGCTGGACCGCATCGTCGCCCGCCACGAGGCGCTGCGGACGATCTTCCCCGCGGTGGATGGCGAGCCGGTGCAGCACGTCGCCCCGGCCGGGGAGAGCGGGTTGCGGCTGGTGGAGCACGATCTCACCGCCGCGCCGGACGCGGAGGACGAGCTGCGCCGCCTGATGGCGGACGAGGCGGGCGCGCCGTTCGACCTGGCGCACGGGCCGCTGGTCCGTGGCCGCCTGGTGCGCATGGCGGCGGACGACCACGTGCTGCTGCTGACGATGCACCACATCGTCTCCGACGGGTGGTCGATCGGCGTGCTGGAGCGGGAGCTGGGGGCGCTCTACACCGCGTTCTCGCGTGGCGATGCCGACCCGCTGCCGCCGCTGCCGGTGCAGTACGCCGACTACGCCGCGTGGCACCGGCGCCGGGTGGAAGGGCCCGTCCTGGAGGCGCAGGCGGAGTACTGGACCCGGACTCTGGCCGGCGCGCCGGAGCTGCTGGAGCTTCCGGCCGACCGTCCCCGCCCGCCGCGGCAGGACTTCGCCGGTGCGTCGCTGCAGATCGAGCTGGACGAGGCGCTGACGGAGGCGCTCAGGACCCTGTCGCAGCGGCACGGAACGACGCTGTTCATGACGCTGCTGGCCGGCTGGGCGGCGGTGCTGAGCCGCCTGTCGGGGCAGGACGAGGTGGTGATCGGCACGCCGAGCGCCAACCGGGGGCAGCCGGAGGTGGAGGAGCTGATCGGCTTCTTCGTCAACACGCTCCCGGTGCGCGTGGAGCTTTCCGGCTCGCCCACGGTGGCCGGGTTGCTGGGGCAGGTGAAGGCGCGAGCGCTGGAGGCGCAGCAGAACCAGGACATCCCCTTCGAGCAGGTGGTGGAGCTGCTGCGGCCGGCGCGGAGCCTGGCGTACAGCCCGCTCTTCCAGGTGCTGTTCACCTGGCAGAACGCGCCGGGCGCGCGCCTGGAGCTGCCGGGGCTGCAGCCCGGTGCCGTGCCGGCACCCGCCCGGGAGAGCGCGAAGTTCGACCTTACGCTGACCCTGGCCGAGAGCGGGGATCGCATCGTGGGGGAGCTGAACTACGCCACCGCGCTCTTCGAGCGGGCGACGGCGGAGCGCTTCTGCGGCTACCTGCGGCGGGTGCTGGAGGAGATGGCCGCGGACGGCAGCCGGCGGATGGAGCGGCTGGCACTGATGCCGGACGGCGAGCGCGCCACGGTGCTGGAGGAGTTCAACCGCACGGAGGCCGCGTACCCCGCCGGATCCTCGCTCCACGCCCTCTTCGAGGCCCAGGTGGAGCGCACGCCCGACGCGGTGGCGGTGACCTTCCAAGGCCAGGCGCTCACCTACGCCGGGCTGAACGCGCGGGCGAACCGGCTGGCGCACTTCCTGGCCGAGCGCGGCGTGGGGCCCGACGTGCGGGTGGGGCTCTCGGTGGAGCGCAGCCTGGAGATGATGGTGGGGCTGCTGGCGGTGCTCAAGGCGGGCGGGGCCTACGTGGCGCTCGACCCCTCGTACCCCGAGGACCGGCTGCGCTACATGCTCGCCGACAGCGGGCCGGTGGTCCTGCTGACGCAGGCGTCGCTGGCCGGGCGCTTTGGCGGAGCGGAGGTCCCGGTGGTGGCGCTCGACGCCGACGCGCACGCGTGGGCCGGCCGGCCGGAGACGAACCCCCGCCACGCGGAGCTCACGCCCGACCACCTGGCGTACGTGATCTACACCTCGGGCTCCACGGGGCTGCCCAAGGGGGTGATGGTCGCGCACCGCAGCGTGGTGAACGTGCTCACCTGGATGCAGGGCGCCTGGGGGCTGGGCGCGCGCGAGGTGGTGCTGCAGAAGACGCCGTACAGCTTCGACGCCTCGCTCCGCGAGCTGATCCCGCCGCTGCTGGTGGGCGCCCGCATGGTGATGGCGCGCCCCGGCGGGCACCGCGACGCGGCGTACCTGCTGGAGACGGTGCGCGCCGAGCAGGTCACCACGCTCCACTTCGTCCCCTCCATGCTGCAGGTGCTGGTGGAAGAGGCCGACTTCCCCCGCTGCACCTCGCTGGAGCGGGTGGTCTGCGGGGGCGAGGCGCTTCCGCGGGCGCTGGTGGAGCGGTTCCACACGGCGGCGCCGGGGGCGCAGCTCTATAACGTCTACGGCCCCACCGAAGCGGCGGTCGACGTGACGGCGTGGGACTGCGAAGGGGAGCGGGGGAGGGAAGGGAGCATCCCGATCGGCGCGCCGATGGCGAACGTGCGCCTGTACGTGCTGGACCGCGCGGGGGAGCCGGTCCCGGTGGGGGTGGCGGGCGAGCTGTACATCGGTGGCGTGCAGGTGGCGCGCGGGTACCTGAACCGGCCAGCGCTCACGGCCGACCGCTTCGTGCCCGACCCGTTCGGCGGCGAGGTGGGGGCGCGGCTCTATCGCACGGGCGACCTGGTGCGGTGGCGCCCCGACGGGGCGGTGGACTACCTGGGCCGCGGCGACGCCCAGGTCAAGGTGCGCGGCTACCGCATCGAGCTGGGCGAGATCGAGGCGGGGCTGCGCAGTCACCCTGCCGTGCGCGAGGCCGTCGTCCTGGCGCGCGAGGATGTCCCCGGGAACCGGCGCCTGGTGGCGTACGTGGTCGGCGACGCGGACGCGGAGACGCTGCGGGCGCACCTGGCCGAGCGGCTGCCGGAGTACATGGTCCCCGCGGCGTACGTGCGCCTGGACGCGCTGCCGCTCCACCCGAACGGCAAGGTGAACCGCAGGGTGCTCCCCGCGCCCGACGCCGACGCGTTCGCCGCGCGAGGGTACGAGGCGCCTTCCGGCGCGGTGGAGCAGGCGGTGGCGGCGATCTGGGCCGAGCTGCTGGGCGCGGAGCGGGTGGGCCGCCACGACCACTTCTTCGAGCTGGGCGGCCACTCGCTGCTGGCGGTGCGCGTGGTGTCGCGTGTACGCAGGGCGCTGCGCGTGGAGGCCTCGCCCGGCGACGTGTTCGAGCGGCCGGTGCTGGCGGACTTCGCCCGCGGGCTGGGGACGGCCGCGCAATCCGCCGCGATGGCGATCGCGCCCGTGGACCGGGGCGCGGCGATCCCGCTGTCGTTCGCGCAGCAGCGGCTGTGGTTCCTGGAACAGCTCGGCGGCACGGGGGCGGCGTACCACGTCCCCATGCGCCTGCGGCTGCGCGGAGCCCTGGACCGCGGCGCGCTGGAGCGTGCGCTGGACCGCATCGTCGCGCGGCACGAGGCGTTGCGGACGACCTTCCCCGCGGTGGACGGCGAGCCGGTCCAGCGCATCGCCCGGGTGGAGGAGAGCGCATTCCGGCTGGTGGAGCACGATCTCCATGCCGCGCCGGACGCGGAGGACGAGCTGGATCGCCTGGCGTCGGACGAGGCGGGCGCGCCCTTCGACCTGGAGCACGGCCCGCTGATCCGCGGGCGCCTGGTGCGCATGGCGGCGGACGACCACGTGCTGCTGCTGACGATGCACCACATCGTCAGCGACGGGTGGTCGCTCGGAGTGCTGGAGCGGGAGCTGGGGGCGCTCTACACCGCGTTCTCGCGCGGCGATGCCGACCCGCTTCCGCCGCTGCCTGTACAGTACGCCGACTACGCCGCGTGGCACCGCCGCTGGGTGGAGGGCGAGGTCCTGCAGCGGCAGGCGGACTACTGGCGCGAGACGCTCGCGGGCGCGCCGGAGCTGCTGGAGCTTCCGGCCGACCATCCACGCCCGGCGCGGCAGGACTTCGCGGGTGCGTCGCTGAAGGTGGAGCTGGACGAGACGCTGACCGCGGCGCTCAAGACGCTGGGGCAGCGGCACGGCGCCACCCTTCACATGACGCTGCTGGCCGGCTGGGCCGCCGTGCTCGCCCGGCTGTCGGGCCAGGACGAGGTGGTCGTCGGCACGCCGAGCGCCAACCGCGGCCGGAGCGAGATCGAGGGGCTGATCGGCTTCTTCGTCAACACCCTGGCGCTGCGCGTGGACCTGTCGGGCTCGCCCAGCGTGGCGCAGCTGCTGGGGCGGGTGAAGGAGCGCTCCCTGGGCGCTCAGCACCACCAGGACATCCCCTTCGAACAGGTGGTGGAGCGGGTGCGGCCCGCGCGCAGCCTTGCGTACACCCCGCTTTTCCAGGTGATGTTCGCCTGGCAGAACGCACCGGGCGGCGCGCTGGAGCTGCCGGGGCTGACCCTGGCCGCCGCGGGCGTGGCCGATGCCGACACGGCGCAGTTCGACCTGTCGCTGGCGCTCTGGGAGGATGGCGGGCGGATCGCCGGCGCGCTGAGCTACGCGACCGCGCTCTTCGACCACGCGACCGTGGAGCGCCACGCGGGGTACCTGCGGCGGGTGCTGGAGGAGATGGCCGCGGACGACACGCGGCCCGTCGATCGGCTGGAGCTGCTGCCCGCGGAGGAGCGCGCGCGGGTGGTGGTGGAGTGGAACCGCACGGAGGCGGCGTATCCGCGCGAGTCGTGCATCCACGCGCTGTTCGAGGCCCAGGCGCAGCGGACGCCGGCCGCCGTCGCCGTGGAATACGAGGACCGCGCGCTGGCGTACGCCGAGCTGAACGCGCGCGCCAACCGCCTGGCGCACCACCTCCGCTCGCTGGGCGTGGGTCCGGACGCCCGGGTGGCGCTGTGCGTGGAGCGCGGCGTGGAGATGGTCGTGGCAATGCTGGCCGTGCTCAAGGCCGGCGGAGCGTACGTGCCGCTGGATCCCTCGTACCCGGACGAGCGGCTGCGCTACATGCTGGCCGACAGCCGTCCCGCGGTGCTGCTGGCGTCGCGGCCACAGGCGGCGCGGTTCGCGGCGGCCGGCGTGCCGGTGCTCGACCCCGCGGATGAAGCGGCGTGGGCGCACCTCCCCGCCACCGATCCGCGGCCGGCGGGGCTCTCGCCCGACCACCTCTGCTACGTCATCTACACCTCGGGCAGCACCGGACGTCCCAAGGGCGTGGCGGTGCCGCACCGCGGCGTGGCGAGCCTGCTGGCGGACTTCCAGCACCGCGCGCCGATCGGCGAGGGTGACGGGTGCGGCCTGTGGACCAGCACCAGCTTCGACGTCTCGGTCTACGAGATCTTCTCCGCGCTGCTGGCCGGCGGGCGGCTCTGCATCCCGCGCGACGAGGTGCGGCTGGAGGCCGGCGCCTTCCTGGACTGGATGGAGGCGCGCGAGGTCCGCAGCGCCTACCTGCCGCCGTACTTCCTCCCCGAGCTGCGCGAGCGCGTCTCCCGGTCGCCCGGGCGAACCCGGCTGCGCCGCCTGCTGGTGGGGGTGGAGCCGATCGCCGAGCCGCTGCTGGCGGAGATCCGGCGGAGCGTCCCCGGGCTGCGGATCGTCAACGGCTACGGGCCCACGGAGACTACCATCTGCGCCACCCTCCACGACGTGCCCAGCGCGGCGCGTGGCGAGCGGGTGACGCCGATCGGCGCGCCGGCGGCCAACACCCGCGTGTTCGTGCTGGATGCGCGGATGCGGCCGGTGCCGGTCGGCGTCGTCGGCGAGCTGTACGTGGGCGGCGCCGGGGTGGCGCGCGGCTACCTGGACCGCCCGGCGCTGACCGCGGAGCGCTTTGTCCCCGACCCGCTCTCGGGCCAGCCGGGCGCGCGGCTGTACCGCACGGGCGACCTGGGCCGGTGGCTGCCGGAGGGGGCGCTGGCGTTCGCCGGCCGCACCGACGCGCAGGTGAAGGTGCGCGGGTACCGCGTGGAGCCCGGGGAGATCGAGGCGCGGCTGGTGGAGCACCCGGGGGTGCGAGAGGCCGTCGTCGTGGCGCGCGGGGACGCGCCGGGCGAGAAGCGGCTGGTGGCGTACGTGGTCGGCGACGAGACCGGGGCGGACCTGCTCCGCGCGCACCTGGCCGGGCGGCTCCCTGAGCACATGGTCCCCGCGGCGTACGTGCGGCTGGAGACGCTTCCGCTTACCCCCAGCGGCAAGGTGGACCGCCGCGCGCTCCCGGCCCCGGACGGCGGCGCGTACCCGCGGCGCGTCTACGAGGCGCCGCTGGGTGAGGTGGAGCGGATCGCCGCGGGGATCTGGGCGGAGCTGCTGGGCGCGGAGCGCGTGGGCCGGTGCGACCACTTCTTCGAGCTGGGCGGGCACTCGCTGCTCGCGGCGCGCGTGGTCTCGCGGGTGCGGCAGGCGCTGGGCGTGGAGGCCCTGCCGGGCGACCTGTTCGAGCGGCCGGTGCTCGCGGATTTCGCGCGGGGGCTGGAGACGGCCGCGCGCGTCGAGGCGATGGCGATCGCGCCGGTGGATCGATCTTCCTCGATCCCGCTGTCGTTCGCGCAGCAGCGGCTGTGGTTCCTGGAGCAGCTGGGCGGCACCGGCGCGGCGTACCACGTCCCCATGAGCCTGCGCCTGCGGGGCGAGCTGGACCGCGGCGCGCTGGTGCGGTCGCTGGACCGCATCGTCGCGCGCCACGAGGTGCTGCGGACGACCTTTCCCGCGGTGGATGGCGAGCCGGTCCAGCGCATCGCCCCGGTGGAGGAGAGCGGGTTCCGGCTGGTGGAGCACGATCTCCATGCCGCGCCGGACGCGGAGGACGAGCTGCGCCGCCTGGTGCGGGACGAGGCGAGCGCGCCCTTCGACCTGGCGCACGGGCCGCTGGTGCGCGGGCGCCTGGTGCGGATGGCGGCGGACGACCACGTGCTGCTGCTGACGATGCACCACATCGTCTCCGACGGCTGGTCCACCGGCGTGCTGTACCGCGAGCTGGGTGCGCTGTACGCCGCCTTCGCGCGCGGCGAGCCCGATCCGCTGCCGCCGCTGCCGGTGCAGTACGCCGACTACGCGGCGTGGCACCGGCGCTGGGTGGAGGGCGAGGTCCTGGAGCGGCAGGCGGACTACTGGCGCGAAACGCTCGCGGGCGCGCCCGAGCTGCTGGAGCTGCCCACCGACCACCCGCGCCCGGCAAAGCAGGACTTCGCCGGCGCGTCGGTGAAGGTGGAGCTGGACGAGGCGCTGACCGCGGCGCTCAGGACGCTGTCTCAGCGGCACGGCGCCACCCTGTACATGACGCTGCTCGCCGGCTGGGCGGCCGTGCTCGCCCGGCTGTCGGGCCAGAACGAGGTCGTCGTCGGCACCCCCACCGCCAACCGCGGCCACGCCGAGGTCGAGGAGTTGATCGGCTTCTTCATCAACACGCTCGCCCTGCGCGTGGACCTCTCGGACGGGCCGAGGGTGGGGGAGCTGCTTCAGCGAGTGAAGACGCACGCGCTGGAGGCGCAGCGCAACCAGGACATCCCCTTCGAGCAGGTGGTGGAGCTGGTGCAGCCGGCGCGCAGCCTGGCGCACAGCCCGCTCTTCCAGGTGATGTTCGCGTGGCAGAACGCGCCGGACGGCACACCGGAGCTGCCGGGGCTGGCGGTGGTCGCCGCGGACGCGGCGGAGCGCGATACGGCCAAGTTCGACCTGACGCTGACGCTCTGGGAGGATGGCGGACGCATCGTCGGCTCGGTGGAGTACGCGACGGCGCTCTTCGAGCGTGCCACCGTCGAGCGCTTCATCGAATACCTGCGGCGCGTGCTCGCGGGGATGGCGGAGGACGATGCCGCACGTATGGACGGCATCCCCCTGCTCCCCGCCGCGGAGCGCGCGCGCCTGGTGGAGGAGTGGAGCGCGGGCGATGCGGCGCCTCCGGCCGGGCAGTGCATCCACCACCTGTTCGAGGCACAGGCGGCGCGCACGCCCGATGCGACGGCGCTGGTGCACCAGGGTGAGCGCCTCACCTACGCGGAACTCGACGCGCGGGCCAACCGCCTGGCGCACCGTCTGGCCTCGCGCGGCGTAGAGCGCGGCGCCGCGGTGGGCGTGTGCCTGGAGTGGCGCCCGGAGCTGGTGGTCGCGCTGCTGGCCACGCTGAAGGCGGGCGGCGTCTACGTCCCCCTCGATCCGTCGCTTCCCCCCGGCCGCCTGGCGTACATCGCGGAGGATGCGGGCGTGCGCGCCGTCGTCACCCGCGCCGGGCTGGCGGACCGCGTGCCCTCCGGAGTTGCGGTGCGGGTGGATGTCGACGCGGACGAGGTCTCCTCCGCGCCGGCCGGGCCCCCGCGCGCCCTCGTCTTCCCGCAAGATCTGGCGTACGTGATCTACACGTCGGGCTCCACCGGGCAGCCGAAAGGCGTGGCGGTGGAGCACGGCGCCGCGGCCGCGCACCTCGTTTCCGTGGCGCGGGTGCACGAAATCGTGCCGGAAGACCGGGTGCTGCAGTTCGCCTCGGCGGGCTTCGACGTCTCGCTGGAGCAGGTGTTCTTTCCCCTGCTCACCGGCGCAACGCTGGTGCTGCGCGGTGCGGAGCTGTGGAGCGCCACGGAGTTCCGGGCGCGGGTGCGCGCCCTGGGGATCACCGTCGCCAACCTGCCGCCGGCGTACTGGCAGGAGGTTGCGGACGGCGCTGCCGGGGACGCGCTGGACGGCATCCGGCTCCTGCTGATCGGCGGGGATGCCCTTCCGGCGAGCGCGGCGGATGCGCGGGGTGCCGGACGGCTGGTGAACTGCTACGGGCCCACGGAGACCGTCGTCACCGCCACGGCGTTCGCGGTGGAGCGGGGCGCGGCCGGGGGACCGCTGGTGCCGATCGGGCGGCCGCTTCCCGGGCGGGCCGTGTACGTGCTGGACCCGCGTGGCGCGCCGGTGCCGGTGGGCGTGGCGGGCGAGCTTTACATCGGCGGCCCGCTGCTGGCGCGCGGCTACCTGGGTCGTGCGGCGCTGACGGCGGAGCGCTTCGTCCCCGACCCGTTCGGCCGCGTGCCGGGCGGCCGGCTGTACCGCACCGGCGACCGGGTACGCTGGAAGGAAGTGCGAAAGTGCGAA
>DASQBH010000343.1:0-2518 GCA_035635315.1 Longimicrobium sp. | reverse complement strand
AGGCGCGGAGCGGCGCCCCCCTGGCCCAGGCGCTGGCCCGGGCGTTCCGCGCGGAGGCGGCCACGCTGGACGACCCCACGGCCGGGTACCCGCTCCACTGGGCCCTGGGGACCTCACCCCAGGGGCTCCGCGCGACCCTGGCGGCCGCCCTCGATGAGCGGCGCGGGAAGCAGATGAGCGTGGCCGAGGCGACGGACCTGGTGCGGAAGTTCCTCGGCGCCGAGGTGTTCGGGGCGCTGGCGCCGCTCACCGAGGGCCTGCTGCGGGAGGAGGACGAGCGCCGCTTCGTGATCGAGCGCGACGTCCTGGTCCCCACCCCCGACGGCGCGCGGATCTGCGCCCTGGTGGTGCGGCCGCGCGGCGCCACCGGCCCGCTCCCCACCCTGCTCAACTTCACCATCTACGCCTCGGAGCAGAACATGGTCGAAGCGCGGCGCTCGGCCTCGCACGGGTACGCGGCGGTGGAGGGGCTCACGCGCGGCAAGGGGTGCAGCCCCGACGCGCCCGTCTCGCACGAGCACGACGGCGCGGACGCGGCGGCGCTCATCGAGTGGATCGCGCGGCAGCCGTGGAGCGACGGGCGGGTGGGGATGTACGGGGGGAGCTACGAGGGGTTCACGCAATGGGCGGCGGCCAGGCGGATGCCCGGCGCGCTCAAGGCGATGATGCCTTCCGTCACGCACGCGCCGGGGATCGACTTTCCCACCGACGGAGGCATCTTTGCGACGTACGCCTATCCCTGGCCGTTCTACACCACCAACGGCAGGGATCTGGACAATGCCACGTACAACGACTCGGCGCGGTGGAATCGGCTGCAGCGCGAGTGGTACCGCGGCGGGCGCGCCTACCGCGACCTCGCCCTCATCGACGGGACGCCGAACCCCGCCTTCGACCGCTGGCTGAGCCACCCGGCGTACGACGACTACTGGAAGGGGATGATCCCGTACGGCGGCGAGTTCGCGGCAATCGACATCCCGGTGCTGACCACCACAGGGTACTACGACGGCGGCCAGGTGGGCGCGCTCTACTACTTTCGCGAGCACTACCGCCACCGTCCGGGCGCCGAGCACTACCTTCTCGTGGGCCCGTACGACCACACCTCCGGCCAGCGCGGCACCCTGAACCCCTTCGGCCGCCGGACGGGCGGAAACGTGTTCGGGTACGAGATCGACCCCGTGGCGCACATCGACGTGGGCCAGCTGCGCTACCAGTGGTTCGATTACGTCTTTCGCGGCGCCCCGCGCCCGGCGATCCTGCAGGACCGCGTCAACTACCAGGTGATGGGCGCCGACCGGTGGCGCCACGCCCCCTCGCTGGACGCCATGCATGAGGGCCACCTGCGCATCGGCCTGGATACCGCCGTGGTGCAGACGGTGGACCTGGCCGACCGCTCCGACGCGGACCGCATGGCGTCCGGTGAGATCATCGACCAGTCGGTCGACCGCCCGCGCGTCGTCGACACCGCGCACCGCATCGCCAACGCCATCACCTTCGCCAGCGAGCCCTTTGCCGCTCCCACGGAGATCAGCGGCTCCTTCTCCGCCCGCCTGGACTTCGTCACCAACAAGCGCGACTTCGACGTGAGCGTGACGCTGTTCGAAGTGGCGCCGGACGGGACGTACTTTCAGCTCTCGCACCACCTGGCGCGCGCCAGCCACATCGGCGACCGCGAGCACCGCCGCCTGCTGACGCCCGGCCAGCGCCACCAGCTGGACTTCACCAGCGACCGGCTGACGAGCCGCCTCGTCCCCGCGGGGAGCCGCCTGGTCGTGGTGCTGGCGGTGGTCAAGCACCAGGGAACCGAGATCAACTACGGCACCGGAAAGCCGGTGCGCGAGGAGACCATCGCCGACGCCGGCGAGCCGCTCGTCATCCACTGGAACGGCGGCACCTTCGTGGACGTCCCGCTGGGGCGCTGAGCACCTCCTGGACGAGACAGGCACGCCCCCAAACGGGGATGAGGCCGCGGGTTCGAATCACCGATCGAGCGCGGCGGACACCGACGACGCATGGCTCACGCGAAACGCTTCTGCCTCCTTACCACCGGCCGCACGGGCTCGACCTCCCTCATGGACGCGCTCGCGTCGTGGGATGACATCGTCGTTCCCGGCAAGCTTGTGCCCTGCGTCGACAACGAGCTGGTGCACCCGGAGTTCGCCGCGAGCTACATGGAGCAGCTCGGCCAGCTCGCGGGCAGGGCGGTCGACGGCGAGGATGCGCTCATCGAGACGTTCTTCGCGCTTGGCGCACACGCCGGCTACGTCGGCTTCAAGAGCATGCCTTATCGGCACCAGCGCTTCGAGGCCTTTGTCTCGCGGCGCGACGTGCGCTTCATCGTGCTGCTGCGCCGCGACGTGACGGCGACGGTCGCGAGCTTTGCGGTGGCGCAGCAAACCGCGTCGTGGCGGCGCCGCGGCGGCGTGCCGGACGCGTGGACGTTTCGATCCGAGGATCGAGTGCGTGTCTGGGACCTGGCGGCGTACGTGCGGGCGACCAACGAGATGCTGATGGCCGTTCC
>DASQBH010000342.1:0-3619 GCA_035635315.1 Longimicrobium sp. | reverse complement strand
AGCCGTGTGCCCCACATTTGTTTCGCAATCAAAAGTTTCAATTTTCTGACAGATCCCGCACGAGTCGATCACCGGGCACGAAAAAGACTGTTAGGGTACCTCGCAGTTCCTTTGTCCGGACTTGCGGTCGCCGGAGCGCCCAGCGGATGCTGCATAGACGACGAAGGGGGCGGGCGCGATCTGCGCCCGCCCCCTTCTGCTTCGCCTTCCTCCGCTGTTAGCAGAGGATGACCTCGTTCGTGGGCGAGCCGGCGAGGCACTCGCGCGTGTCCGCGACGGCGCAGAGGATGATGTCGTGGGTGACGCGGGGAGACCGCAGCTGCGGCTCCGGGTCGCCGACATTCGTCTCGAACGATTCCACCGCCAGGGCGTTCAGGTCCAGCATCATGTTGCGCATGGGTATAACTCCAGAAACGGTTGGTCGATTGGATGCGGCCGGGCTTGGTTCGCGGCCGCTCAGGTCCGGCGCTCCACCTGCGCTCGCCGGACGCCGCGCCTCCAGGCACCTCGCGTTCCATCGATGCCATGCGGACGTAAGTATAATCGGGATAATGCTTTATCCGAAATTGTACGCCAGGCGAGCCCCACCTGGACCGGGGCTTTTCTGTCTCATAAGGAAGCGTGTGCCTCAGCGACTGCTCCTCGTCGACTTCGCAATCCCTCAGCTGACCTCTTGACAACGCCAAAAAGGCGGGCTCCCACCCGGGAAGCCCGCCCTTACGCACCATCGTCACCCATCACCCGTTCACCCCGTCACGCATCCCCTTCCAGGTACGTATAGCCCGCGAGTCCCGCGATGTAGTCCGCGATGAACGCGTTCGCCTCCGCGCGGGTGATGCGCGTGCCGGCGTTGGCGATCTTCCGCCGGAAGGTGCTGATCAGGTCCTGCGTGTTGAACTGCACGTAGTTCAGCACCTCGGTGATGGTGTCGCCGTGCACCAGGTCGCCGATCTCGTACCCCGTCTCGGTGAGCTTTACGTGCACGGCGTTGGTGTCGCCGAACAGGTTGTGCAGGTCGCCCAGGATCTCCTGGTACGCGCCGGTAAGGAAGATCCCCAGCACGTACGGCTCGCCGTGGCGAAACGCGTGCAGCTCAAGGCTGGGCTTTGACTTCCGCCATCCTACGAAGTGGTCGATCTTGCCGTCGCTGTCGCAGGTCACGTCCTGCAGCGTGCCCCGCCGCGTGGGCTCCTCGTCCAGCCGGTGCACGGGCATGATGGGGAACAGCTGGTCGATGGCCCAGCTGTCCGGCAGCGACTGGAAGAGCGAAAAGTTGCAGAAGTACCGGTCGATCAGGATCGCCTCCAGCTCCGGGAGGATGTCCTCGTACTCCTCGGGATCCTTGGCCGCCAGCTGCGCCACCCGGTTCATGATGGCCAGCCAGTAGCGCTCGCCGTTGGCCCGCTCGCGCAGGCTGAGCGTGCCGGAGTTGAAGTGCACCACCAGCTGCTCCTTGAGGAACGCCGCGTCGTGGTACACCTCGTGTACGCGCCGTGCGTCCAGCTCGCGCAGCACGCCCGCCAGCTCGTGGATGAGCGCGTGGTCGTCCTCGCCCACCGCCCCCGGCTTCTCCGGGCTCTGCGTCTCCAGGTCGATGACGTTGATGAGCAGCAGCGCGTGGTGCGCGGTAAGGGCCCGGCCGCTCTCGGAGATGATGTGCGGCATGGACACCTCGTTCTCGCGGCACGCCTCGGCCAGCGCGTAGACGATGTCGTTGGCGTACTCCTGCATGGAGTAGTTCACGCTGGCGCTGCTCGTGGACCGGGAGCCGTCGTAGTCCACGCCCAGCCCGCCGCCCACGTCCACGTACTGCACGTCCACCCCCAGCTGGCGCAGCTCCACGTAGTACCGCGCCACCTCCGTCATCGCCAGCTTGATGTTGCGGATGTCGGGGATCTGCGAGCCCAGGTGAAAGTGGATGAGCTTGAGCACGTCCATCTTTCCCGCCTGGTCCAGCATGTCCAGCACCTTTACCAGCTGGGCGCTGTTCAGGCCGAACTTGCTCTTTTCCCCCGCCGTCTCGCTCCAGCGGCCGGCCCCGGTGGCGCTGAGCTTGATGCGCACGCCGGCCGTGGGCTCCACCCCCATCTCGGCGGCCACGCGCAGCAGCACCTCCACCTCGCTCAGCTTTTCGATGACGATGAGCACCTCGTGGCCCAGCTTCTGGCCCATCAGGGCCAGCCGCATGAACTCTTCGTCCTTGTAGCCGTTGCAGATGATCAGGTGGTCGGTGCGGTCGTGCAGCGCCAGCACGGCCTGCAGCTCCGGCTTGCTCCCCACCTCAAGCCCCACCCCGTGCCGCTCGCCGTACTGGACGATCTCTTCCACCACGTGCCGCTGCTGGTTGACCTTGATGGGGTACACCGTGGTGTACTGCCCCTCGTAGCCGTACTCCTTGATGGCCGTGGCAAAGCGGTCGCCCAGCGTCTCGATGCGCGTGCGCAGGATGTCGCTGAAGCGCAGCAGCAGGGGAAGCCCCACCCCCTGCGCCTCCATGTCGGTCGCCAGCTCGAACAGGTCCAGCGCCGGCCCGTCCTCCTTGGACGGGCTCACGGTCACGTGGCCCCGCTCGTTGATGTCGAAGTAGCCGATTCCCCAGCCTTCGATGTTGTACAGCTCGCGGGAATCGTCGATGGTCCACTTCTTGGGCAGCTCTGCCTCCGTCGGCTGAATCGCCAGGGGTTCGGATCGGGATTGCGAAGGGGAACGAATCTGGACCCTTGGGCCTGCGCGCGAAAGGGGGAGCGGACGCATGCCGCGCCCACCGCGGGGCGGCCGTCCTCACGCAGGGGCCATGAACGGAGGGGCCCGTCCCCGCGAGGAGGGGGACGGGCCCGCCGCGACCTTGCCGCCTCGAGCGCGGGTCAGAACCCGATTGTGGCGCTCTGCAGGGCCTTGCGCAGGTGGTTGCGCTCCGTGACCACCGCGCGCACCGCCGCGCGGAACTCGTCCAGGTCCATCGTGTTCGCGATCATGGAGGCGAACACCGTGAAGAACTTTCCCTCGGCCATCGTCTGGATCCCCCAGTGACCCATGAGCATGGCGCCGTTGCGTTCCAGGGCCATCATGGCGAACGTCTGGGCCAGGGCTTCGTCGTTGCCCACGGGGATTCCCTGCGAGGTGAACTCCAGGATCGTGTTGCCGTCCGCGTTCTTGCCGCAGGGGCGGATGAACACCCGTTCCTCGACGCCATCGGTCTGGAAGGCGAGCGAGACGAGCTGGTCGGAGTGCACCTTGGAGATTGACCATCCGGCCTGCACGACCTTGCCCGAGATGAATTCCAGGAAGTTCATGATTTCGCTCCTCGATGTATGAATCGCGGAGGACGGCAGGTGGCCGTCCGGCGAGGGAATGATGATGGCAGGGACCCGGCGCGGGCAATGAAACGTTTGGTTGACCGCCGGGCCGCGCGGCCCGCCGCGCCGGCGGGCCTGTTCATCTTCGAACCCAGTCGCTAATATCGCGGCTCAGCGGATGATCACGAGGCCTGGCCGTAACTTACGAAACCGAACGCATGTACCGCGCGCCCGATTTTTCGCAGCCCCGCTTTGCCAACGCCCCCGCCGCCCGCTTTGAGCCGGCGCCGGCGGACGGCGTGCTTCCCGAGGGATTCTTCTCC
>DASQBH010000341.1:0-14814 GCA_035635315.1 Longimicrobium sp. | reverse complement strand
CGCAGGCTCGGATGACTCCCCGCCGGCGCGGTCGTGCAGCGCCAGCGAATGCAGTTCGTCTGCGCGCCGCAGGGCACGGGATTCTCCCCCATCCACCGTGGGCGCGGCGTACATGTCGCAGAGCGCCAACAGGTACGTAGTCATCATCACGTACACGTCCCGCTGGTACAGGCGATTCAGCTCCAGTACGTCCTGCAGGCTCGCGACAATGCCCTCGAGCTTGCCGGTCTCAGCCGGGTCGCCGCGGGCGATGTCGGCCGGCTTGAGGGCGGCGATCTGCACGGACCGCTTCACCAGCTCGATCTCGGACTGCAGGACCTCGTTCTCGGTGTACAGCGCTAAAAGGCGTGCTGTCTTGAGGTTGTGAGCCGCGCGGCCAAGCTGCCCGCGCAGGTGGCTCAGGTAGGAGCCCTGCAGAATGGCTCCCGCCGCTCGGAAGCTGCTCGAGACTAGGTAGTGCTGCGCGCCCTTGCTTCCCCCGCCGCGGGACTTTTCGGCGCGCGCTTCGTAGAATCCGATGGCGTTGGTAAGGCACTGCTCCGCCTCCTCCAAGTGCTGGCCGCCCAGCGCTCGGGCCAGCCGGCCGCGCTGCAGGGCCAGGAGGCCTCGAAGCCCCAGCATGGACGTGTCCGCGTCCACGTATCCAAGGGCGGTTTTCACCTGGCCTTCGATCCAGGACAGCTCCCCGTCGATCGCGTGGATCACTTTCGGCGAAGTACGGAAGATCCTGTATTTTTCCGCCTGAAAGAAGATGAAGTAAACGGCGGCGTGCTTGAACAGCGCGAGATCGACGGGCCGGGGGCGGCGCGTGGCTCCGTCTTTCGTTCCAGCCGTCGTGTACCAGGGTGCGGCCTCGAGGAGCGTTCGTACGTCCTCCTCTCTCGGGAGTCCGCCCTCGGGAAGGTCCAGGTCGAGTTGCGGACGCTCCATCCGCACCTCCAGGAAGATCGATGCGCGGCGGTAGCACGTGGCCGCGCGGCCCAGCTCCGTATCACTGATGGGCCACCGGTTGCCACTCGCCATTCCGGCTTCGGCCATCCTCTCCAGCAGCTTCTTCAGCTCCTCCACCATCGGCCCTTTGGTCAGCTGGGGCGGCCGCTCGCCTTCCGCCGGCTCAAGGCGCACCAGAAGGTCGTACCTCCCTTCCCGCACACAGCGGCTGATCTTACAGTCGGCCCGCTCCGCCTCGTCTACAACGTCATCCGTCCCGGCCATCGTCGCATTCTTCCCAGGCATGAAGGCACTTCTGTCCGCACATGAGCGGCGTTCGGAGATGGCTGCACGCAAATCGTTCGCGCCGTCCAACGCAAGGTTGGTGTATGCGTCCTTTCGCCATGCAGGTTACCCGGATGACGCGTCCCGGCCCATGCAAACTGTCCGGCGCTGAACGGAAGAGAGCGAGACATGCTCTGCTGAATTATGCCAAGCCGTTGCAATGATGTGACTTGCGACTCGTCTTGGTGGAATCCGAAAATCGGATGGGTGGATCCCGGTAGTCGAACGTACGTTTGTTCTATCTCCAGCAACGATCCATCACCGCTTGACGAGAGGAAGCAAACGAGTCTGAAATCGTCCGCCGGTTGTGCCCACGGAAGAGCTTCGGTCCGCTTCCTTCAAACCACCGAGGTCCACCATGACGACGCTGCCTTGTGCTCGAGTAGCACGCCGATTCTCCGGTCTGTTGAAGTCGATGGTGCTGTGCCTTCTGGTTGCCGCCGGCGCGGCGGCATGCGCCACTCCCGAGCAGCAGGATGCCATCTACAAGGAACAGTTCGCGATCTCGTTCGACATCTGCTATAACCAGGCGTACGGTCCCGCGATGGACGAAGCTCACGCTCGCGCGGAGCCCATCGCCTTTGAGCGGGAGATCGACTCGCGGATTGCCGACGGCAACTTCACACGTGCTCCCGGCCTGTTCTATCCCCTGCTGATGGTCTCGGTTCTGGTGGGGGCAATGCTGTCGCGGGGCATCGGCGCGGGAATGAGGCGAACGGGGTTGTTCTCACACGAAAACACTTTCGCGTTCACTCTCCTGCTGATGATCGCGCTCGGGGGTTGCACCGAAGACATACGGAATCGCGCGAGGGAAGAGGGCTGCGCCGCGGGGCGGTCGGCCGGGTACGTGGAGGGAACGACTGCGGGGAGGGCGTCCGGCGAGGAGGCGGGGATCGCACGAGCCGTGGCCGCCAGCGCTTCGCTCACGGATCCCCGCGTGTTCCTTGCCCCGGCGGCGTGGGCGGTCGCGAGCGGAGCGCTGGTGTGGGCCGCGCTGGAACTGCTGCTTCTCTCGCTGGTCAGGACCGGGCGGACCGTACCGCCCCAGCTGCTGCGGCGGATCCTGGGCGGCCTGGGCTCCGTCACGGCGTTCCTGCGGTGGGAGCGGGTCGTCCACGCGCTGGCGGAGTGGCGACGGCAGCAGGAGCAGCGGTTCATGGTCCATGCGCTGCGGCAGATGGACGAACAGTGGGCGCTGCCCGCCCCGGAGATCCGGCTGCTCCCGCCGGGAGAGCCGGCGGCCTGACGTAGCGCGCGATGGGCCCCGGCATTCCGCCGGGGCCAGGGGGGAACGCGGACGTCACGAAGGATCAGTCATCCAGATCCTCGGGAATCAAATCAACGCATCCGGACTGGTTGGCAACCCCCGCTGCGCACAGCACTCCCGTGATTTTTCAGCCCCGTACGAAGATTTCCGTCTCGTGATTGATTCCGACGGCCTCCAACTCCATCACCGCACGATCGGTGGCGACATCGTCCCGGATGATGCGGCCCAGGCGCTCCGCACTGGCCCTGAAGCCGGGCTCGTCGAGCAGGCGGCGGAGGGCGGCGGCGATGCGGGGGGGTGCGGCGGAGGGGCGCAGCCGCAGGCCCGCGCCGCGCGCAAAGACGCGGGCGGCGTTGTCGTCCTGGTCGCGGCCCATCGGCAGACAGAGGAGGGGAACGCCGTGCGCCAGCGCGCGCATCACCGTGCCGTGCCCCGCGTGCGTCACGATGGCGGCGGCGTGCGGGAACACCCGCGCGTGCGGCGCGGAGGCGACCGCCACCACGTTGGCGGGCACGTCGAAGCGCTCGCCCGCCATCGCCGGGCCCAGCGTGACCAGGCCGCGCACCGGCAGCGTCCCCAGCGCGGCGATGATGCGCTGCAGCACGTCGCGCTGGTTCTGGAAGGTGGAGGAGAGGCTGGCGACCACCAGGGGGCGGGGGGCCGACTCCGGCCAGGGGCTCCGCCACTCGCCGGTCCAGTCCGGATCGTCCAGCACGGGGCCCACGTAGCGCACGTTGGTCGGGGGCGGCGTGATGGGAAAGTCGAACGCCTGCGAGGTCATGATCAGCCGCAGGTCCGCCGCGTGGTACTGGTCCACCAGCTCCCGCGCCGTGCCCAGCGGCGCCAGCCCGGAGGCGCGCCGCGCGGCGTTGAAGGCGGGGAGATACGCCTTGAGCTGACGCAGGAAGAGGCGCGTCATCAGCCCGTCGCGCAGGCGGCCGGGCAGGTCCGCGCGCGGCAGAAAGCCCGGACCCGCCGCCGGCCGCCCCGGGCCCGGCAGGTACTCCGGCATGTGAAACAGCACCACGCGCGGGATCCCCGCCGCCTCCGCCGCGATCAGCGCCCCCGGCATCAGCGCATCCGCCACCACCACGTCCGGCCGCTCGCCCGCCATCGCGCGCCGCGTCTCTTCCGCCACGACCGGCGCCGGGCCGAACACCAGCCCCTCCAGCGACGCCTTCAGCGCGCCGATCGGCGACCGGGCCGACGAGTCGCGGATCAGGTCCTCCGTCCGGTCCTCCCGCGTAAAGTGGCGCGTGAACGGGATGAAGCGCGCGCCCGCCGCCTCCGTCGCCGCGCGCAGGCACGGCTCCGTGAGCACGCGCACGTCGTGGCCGCGCGCCGCCAGCCGCCGCGCGACGCCCAGCACCGGCGGCACGTTGCCGCCGCCTTCAAAGGTCACGAACAGGTAGGAGCGCGGTGCCTGCATCTGCATCTCCATCAGGCAGGGGGATGGGGAAGGGAGAGGAGGCCGTCGACAAGGGCGCGGATCACCTGCCGCGCGTCATCCTCCGACCGTCCCAGGTCGCGCCGCAGGAGCTTCCACACGTAGAGATCGGTCGCCGCCACCAGGGCATCCAGGCGGGTGCCGTACGCGTCGTCCTTCGCCGGCGGAAGGTGGGGCGCGAAGACGCGGGCGCACCACAGGCGGTGCCCCGCGCGCCCCGCGTCGGCGATGGCTTTGGCCTCCGCCACCTTCTCCTCCAGCGCGAGGGTGCGGAGGACCGCGTCGCCGTCGCGCTCGTAGTGCGCCAGCAGCACGTCCAGCGCGCCCTCCACGTCGCCGGCGGCCGCCTGGTCGCGCTCGGAGACGATTCCGCTCGCGTCCGCCTCGATGCACGCCGCGATCACCCCCTCGCGCGACCCGAAGCGCCGGATCACCGTCCGCACGGAGACCCCCGCGCGTTCCGCGATGTCCGCGAGGGTGATCTGGTCGATCGGCCGCTCCCGCCACAGCTCCGCCGCCGCGGTGAGAATGCCGCGCCCCGTCCGGGCCGCCGCCTCCGCCCGCGCCGTCATCCGGTACCCTCGTGCGGAAGATTTCATGTCACACACAGTGACGCGAATAATCCACGTTGTCAAGGCAGATGATCGGGGCGGCGTCTCCGGCAAGACGGGATGCGGAAAAGATCACGGATGTGACATCCCGCCATTCGGTGTCATTCTGAGGGAGGCGCCATCCAATGCTTTGCCGTCGGCTGGAGAGTTTGGCGCCGACCGAAGAATCTTTATGCTGGGCGCACAGTGCTGTCGGTCGGAGGGTTCGGCGCGAGAAGCCCCGCGCGTTTCCGATAAAGATTCTTCGGTCGGCGCCACGGCCTGGAGCGTGGAAGACGGTTTCGCGCGGCGCCTCCCTCAGAATGACAGCGATCGTCCGCACACACTGATTTCACGGATTCAGTATAAGACGTTTCCGCACGTCGCGGCGCCCTGCGTGAGACCCATTCGTATTGCGGACCTGGTATGAGCGGCGCGGCTCTCGTCCAACGCAAAAGGCCCTGCATCGCACGCCGATGCAGGGCCTTTGTCGTCCAGGGGGCATCCTTCCCGCTCAGGCGGTCGGGGAAGCCACCGCTGCGTCCTGCTCCGGGAGCGGAGGGGAGAGGGAGGCAGGGCGGCGCCCCAGGATCTGTCCGGTCTGGAAGGAGAAGCGGGCGACGCGCGGAGCCCGCTCGCGGTAGGGCTCCATCTCCGCGGCCACCCCCACGCCCTTCTCCACCTCCTCCAGCGCGGTCAGCATCCGGTCCCAGCGGTGGGCGGAGCGTGCCGCGGTCGGGGCCGCGCGGGCCTCGTCGGCGATGCGGCGCACGAACGTCATCCAGTCCTCGCCCGCCACCGGATCGTCCGCAAGCAGCCGGCGGAACAGCTCCACCGATTCGCCCGGAAAGCCGGTCAGCAGCGCCAGCAGCAGGCTCACCGTCCTGAACTCGCCCGGCCGTTCCGCCGTGCCCGTGAACTCGTCCAGCGAGGGGCCGGCGAGCGCCGCGCGGATGAAGCGGTACACGTTGGCGAAGCGCTTGGCCATGCGGGGGGAGCCGATCAGCGGCGCCAGGCCGCTCAGATAGGCCAGCTCCCACTCCTCCACCTCCAGCCCCGGCGGGTTCAGCCTGGCGTCATCATCCCCTTCGGCCGGGAGAGGGCTCTCCTCCTCGCCCGCGTCGTTTTCCTCGTCCAGCCACTGCTCGTCCAGGCCGAACATCGGGGCCTGGGAGTCCGCCGGGCCTGCGCCCGCCGCCGCCTCCCCGCCGGCCTTTTCCCCATTCGCGGGCGGTTCCACGACGGCGTTCGCTTCGGCGGCCCGCGGGCGCACCTTGAGCAGGCTGCCCAGCAGGCGTCCGAAGCCCGGGCTGTCCATGGGCTCCAGCGTAAAGGGGATCTGAAAGATCTTCTCCAGGTAGTTCTGCGGGGTGGATGCCCGGCGCAGGGCGTCGTCGGGGTCCACGCCGGCCTGCGCGGTGCTGCGCTCGCCGGCCAGCAGGCGCTCGTACTGGCTCTGCACCGCCCTCAGCAGCCAGCGAGAGTCCACGCCCACCACCACCACGAAGAGCGGAAACGCCAGCAGCAGGTGCACCGCCTGCAGCACCTCGACCACGCGTTCTTCCGGACAGCGGTCCAGGTCGTCGATGTAGAGGATGATGCGGCGCACGGGCTGCGCGGGCCGGGCGGGCGCCGCCGCCTCAACGGGCACCGCATCGGCCGGCGCCGCGGACGCTTCCGGCGCCGGCTCCGGCGCACCCTCCCTCCGCACCTCTTCCAGCAGCCTGGCCAGCGCCTCGAAGTCCTGGCGGATGGTGGCGATGATCCCCAGGTGCCGCCGGTAGTCGTCCGAGCCGGCGCGGTCACGGATGAACTGCTCCAGCCGCCGGCCGGCCCGGATGTCCTCCATCTCCGCCGCGATCTGGTCGACTTTCTGCCCGGCCAGGATACGATCGTGCTCGGCGGCGGCTCCCTCCTGCTTTACCTGGTCCAGCGCGCGCTGCAGCGCGTCGGCCTCGGCGGCCGCGCGTTCCGTGGAGGCGCGGATCTCGACGTCGGCGCGCTCCAGCACGCGGCGAACCTTGCCGGCCACGGCGGCCAGCACGGCAAGGACGGGCCCCAGGGAGATGAGAAAGCCGGTGG
Organism: Longimicrobium sp.; assembly: GCA_035635315.1. Classification (GTDB taxonomy): domain Bacteria; phylum Gemmatimonadota; class Gemmatimonadetes; order Longimicrobiales; family Longimicrobiaceae; genus Longimicrobium. The sequence goes on along the minus strand of DASQBH010000341.1, from coordinate 8,153 downwards.
CCGCGGTGATCCATGCGCCCGCCTGGCTCCACTCGAAGAGCACGATGGCCGGCACCAGGGTCGCCGCGGCCACCAGGCCGGCCAGCAGCAGCAGGACGACGTCGCCCCACACGCCGTTGCGGCGGTGCAGGATCTCGGCGGAGGCGGACACGCTTCCCCACAGCCCCTGCATCTGCGCCAGCGATCCGCGGATCTCGCCCACGGTGGCGCGCGCCTGGGGAATGCCCAGCTGCGCCGCCGCCGCGCCCACGGCCTCCTTTACGTCGCCCGCGAGAGAGGCGAGCGCGGCGTCCGCGGCGCTCGCCGCCTGGGCCTCCACGGCGTCCCGGGCGGGGGGCGCGGCCGGTGTGGTGCCGCCGGGTGCCGGGGCGGCGGGCGGCGCGGCGCCGCTCGCCGCTTCCGCCGAGATGGCGGCCCACAGCCCCGCCGCCACGTCGCGTGCGCGGGCGATCCGGCGGGTGAGCCCGGCCTGCTGCGTCCGCGCCGCGTCCAGGCGCTCCTGGGCCGCCGCCGCCTCGGCCTCGGCCAGTGCTTTTCGCCCCTCCGCTTCGCGCAGCAGGGCCTTGCTGGCGTCCAGGCGGCTGTAGAGGTTCCTGCGCATCTCCTCCAGCGCCCGCTCGCCCGCGTTCCCTGAAAGGTGCTCCGCAAGCCGCTCGAAGATGCGCGTGACCAGCGACGCCCACAGGTTGGCGTCCATGTAGTGCCAGGCGTTGAACCAGATGGACACCACGCCGCTCCGGTACGCCGTCTTCACCCCCCGGCGCTCCGCCGCCTCCGCCCGCGCCGACAGCTCGCCGATGCTGCGCTTGAGGCGTTGCATGAAGGTGCTCTTGCCCGTCCCCCAATCCGCGAACAGCCCCACGGAAAGCGGCGGCTCCACCGCGGTGGAGCAGAGCAGCCGGGCGAGCGCCTGTACGTCGGGGTCCACGTTCAGGTGGTCCGCGGTCTCCCGCTCGTCCTCCGGATCGATGTAGTCCCGCGCGAACCCGGCCTCCACCAGCACCGGCTCCGGCGCCGGCACGTCCAAGTATCCACGCCAGGCGGCGAGGTCCTCCCCCACCAGTGTGGACTGGAAGAACGCCATCACCCCGGCGCGGAGCCGTGCCAGGTAGTAGCCGGTCTTCGCCAGCGCGCGCTTGGCCTCGTTCATCTCCCCCGGCTGCAGGATGGCCGCGACCAGGTGGCGGACGGAGACTTCCGGCGCGGCCTTGCCCGAGACCTCGCGCGCGCAGTGGTCGGCGCGCTGCAGGATCCTGCGTACGCTGCCGCCGGCGCTGGAGCCGAGCAGCGTCTCCACGTCCACGTCTCCCGGGGAGAGGTAGACGGACTCGTGCACCTGATCGTACGGCAGCCCGAAAAGGAGGAGCACAACGTTGGCCTCCGGGGGCAGCGCCGTACGGTTGATCTGCTCCCACAGCGTCCGGGCGGTGTCGCGCCGGTCGTTCTCCACGCTGCGGATCAGCGCGCTCACCAGCAGAGACACGGTCGGGCGCTGCACCAGCTCCGGGATGGCAGCCGACAGCTTCGCGTGGATCTGCACGACCTCGCGCAGGCCGGCTCGCAGCCGCATCTCCAGGGCAGTGGGGTCGCCCGGGCGAGGTGGACGGGGATCGTCCACGTCCCCGCGCGGGGGGCGCCACTGTGCCTCGATGTCCGGGCGGTAGAAGTCCACGTCCTGGCCGGGGTACCTCTGCTCCAGGTGCCGGCGGATCTCGCGGAGCGGCCGGTCGAAGGCATCCACGGGAAGGGAAACGCTCTCGCGCGGCAGGGGGACATGCAGGGCCGGAGCAAAGTGCCGCACGATCAGGCGCTTGTGCGCGAAGGACGAGACGCGCTCGAAGAGGTCGGGAAAGAGCAGGTGAAGCAGGATGTTCCGGATCTGCCGGTTCTTGGCGTCCGGCGTTTTGTCCAGCCATTCCGCGAACGCCCATCCGTTTTTCAGCAGTGGTTGCCGCTCGTCGGGCGCCAGCTCGCCCCAGGCCACCATCACCCGGATGAGGAGGGTAAGCTCACGCCAGCGATGCTGGTTGTACGCCTGGCCCGTCGATCCCACCCCCGGGGCCAGCACGCGAAGGAGCGGCCTCGCCGGGTCCAGCGACGCTCCCGACCAGCCATGCACGGTAATGACCAGGCGGAGCTTGGCGTCGAGGTTGACGTTGCTGGGGAACAGCATCATCAGCCACAGCATCTCCGCCGCCAGGCGCTTGACCTCCGGTGGCGACGAGGCCAGCTGCTCCTCCAGCTTCTGCAGGAACGAGCGCTCGTCGGTGAGCAGATTCTCCACGAAGTGCGCATTCAGGCGGCGGACGTTCTCGGCCGTCCAGAGCGGCCCCTCGCCGAGCACGGAGCCCCCCTCCAGCAGGCAGCTCTTCGCCCAGTGCTTCGCGGCAGCATAGATGGATGCGGCTTCGGCCCGAGGCGGCATGAGAGGCGGGAAGGAAGAGGGGATGCGCGCGGTTCAGGCTGGTGCCGAATCCGCTAAAAGAAAGGCCTCACACAGAGTTAGCAGAGTCAACAGAGTTTTCTCGTGCCGCGCGAACAGATTCCGCATTTCATCGGCGTTTGGTGAACGTCGACGCGGCGTGAAGATAGACCTCTCACCAGGATTCCACTCTGTTGACTCTGTTGACTCTGTGTGAGACCAATCTTTGGGGTGGTTCGCGGCGGCGCCGGGTCACGCCCGCGCGGGATCGAGGGCGAGGGGGGCGAGCACCTCGCGCTCCCACGCGGCGTACTTGGCCGTCAGCTGCGCGAAAACTTCGGGGCGATCGGCCTTGCGGTCGCGCGTCTCGCCGATGTCGGAAGCCAAGTCGAACAGGAACTCTCCGTCGTCCGTCCGCAGGTACTTCCAGTTCCCGCTCCGCAGCGCCTTTTGCCTGCGGCGCTGAAAGATGCGCCAGTAGAGGTCGCGGTCGCCGCCGGCGGGGGCGCCGGTCAGCGCCGGCATCAGGTCGATCCCGTCCAGCGGCGCGGCCTCCGGCGCCCGCGCGCCCGCCAGCGCCAGCAGCGTGGCGGTCCAGTCCATGGTGACCGCCACCTGGTCCGTCCGCGTTCCCGCGGGGATCGTCCCCGGCCACCGCGCCATGGCCGCCACGCGAATGCCGCCCTCGTACAGCGTCATCTTTCCGTGGCTGAACGGGCCCATGTGCGAAAACCGCTCGCCGCCGTTGTCGCTGGTAAAGACGACGAGGGTGTCGCCCTCCATCCCGGCGCCCCGCAGCGCGTCCAGCACCCGGCCGATCCCCGCGTCCATGCTGGCCATCATCCGCGCGAACGTCTCCGGCGAGCCGCCGCCCCTCCAGCGCAGCGAATCAGGGTACGGCGGGTCGCCCGGCGCCTGCCAGGGCCAGTGCGGCGCGTTGTACTGCAGGTTCAGAAAGAGGGGCTTCGACCGCGCGCGGGAGACGATCCGCACCGCGCGGTCCGAGAACAGGTCGGTAAGGTAGCCCTCGGTGCGCACCGGCTCGGTGCCGTCCTGAAACAGGCTCTGCAGCGACTCGGTGTCGGCGTGGCTGGTGTAGTCGGCCGCGGCGCCCAGGAATCCGTAGAACTCGTCGAAGCCGTGGCGCAGCGGGTGGAACCGCGGCTGCGTGCCCAGGTGCCACTTTCCCACCAGCGCCGTCTCGTACCCGGCGTCGCGCATCAGCCGGCCCAGCGTGGGCGGATCGGTCTCCAGCCCGTCCGGGTGGGTGGTGAGCGGCTCGAACAGGCCGGCGTGCGTGCGCGCGGGGTAGCGGCCCGTCAGCAGCGCCACGCGTGTGGGCGTACACACAGGCGCCGCCGAATACGCCTGCGTAAGCTGCACACCGTCGCGCGCGAGCCGGTCCAGCACCGGCGTGGAGTAGTCGGTGCGGCCGGTGACGCCCAGGTCGCCGTACCCCAGGTCGTCGGCCATGATGAGCAGCACGTTGGGCCGGCGGCGCGGACCCGGCCGGGCCGCCGGCTGCGTGCCGCAGGAGGGAACGGCCGCGAGCACCGCGGCGCCCGCGAGGGACTGGACGAATCGCCTGCGGTCCATCGTACTCCGGGATCGGGAGAAGACGCCTGAGCCGGGCGGCGGCGGCGCGGAACCCCACATTGCGCGCCCGTCCGCGTCGCGCGCCAGCAAACGTTTGAAGCCGGCTCCGGCAAAAGAGCTTGCACACTGAGCAACGGAGGAACGGAGGTGCAGCTTTCCTCAGTTCCTCCGTTGCCTCCGTTGAGACTCATCTTTTGGGATTTCATCGTGGATTGGGCTGCACGCTAGGCATCCCCGGAAACCGTAGCGTCACCACGCGCGACACCGTGTCCCCCACGTCGGCCGTGGCGGGGCGCACCACGCTTCCCTGGGGATGTCGGGAACGGCAACCGGATGGAAGCGCGGCAGGGGGCCATCCGCGTTTTTTTCAGGAACCCCATTGCCTTCCAGAGCGCCCCGCAACCGGCCATCCGGCTTCACCTGATGCGCGATCCCGTAAGCCTTCCCCTCGCACGATCGCAGTGGGAACGCGCTGGACTTCTCGCGCTCCGAGACTTTGCAAGATCGCGCATCAGGTGTTCGTGGAGGCTGGATCCGGTGCGATTCCGGCAGGCATCATCGCCGGCTGATGATGGGGATGAGCATAGGGGGGCCTCTCAAAAAAACGCGGATGGCCCCTCACTGCGTCAGCACCATCCGCCCAACCCGACCGTTCCACGCCCAATGTCCAACCCGAAACGGGGAAATGCTCCGGCGGCTTCAGGGGATGCCGCCGAACGACGGCTGAACAGCGTCGGCGCACCATCACTCGGCTCCCCTGCAACCAGATCGCCGAAGCGCCAGAAAGCCGCGGTTCCCGATGGAGCGCCGCACGCATCGTCAGGCCGCACTGCAGGTGGCGCGACCGAAGGACCTTCTCCGGGCCTCCTCCCGCTGGATCTACGGCTTGAAGCCAGCCCCTGATCCTGCCGGCGAGATCCTTCGGCCGGCGCCCGTACTCCGTCGCCAGGCCGGGTCCGGTGCGGCGCCCCCTGAATGAGCCGGTGACGGCCTTCACGCGAAAGGCCCTGCACCAACCGTCGCAGCGCGTAAGAAATCGTGGATTTCGCCTCAAGAGGCGTCACCTCCGTAGCCGGGGAAAGTTGCTGATCGGCAACATTTGCCGTCCCCCCTCGGCTCCGGCCTCGAGAGGCTGCACACAACAGTCTTGTGCGGTCGGTGGGGCGGACGCACTTTGGCATCCTCTGCTTCCTCGTGCCGCAGCAGATGCTGAGCTTTCGTGTTTCGCTCCTCCAGCGTCGCGAGCGTCAATGCAGCAATCCATGCGTTTTCGAGAGAGGATCGCACGGTTGCTCCCTCCCCGTCTGTTTCTCACCGCCGGAGCCGGGCTGGTGCTCCTGGCTGGCACCGGCCTTCTCCTGGCCGCCCGCCGCTCGACGGCATCTCCGGGGGACGAGACGCCGGTTCCTGCCGCCTTTGCACGCGAGGCGGGCCGATACCGCCTGACCGGCCCACGGCTTTCCATCTCGCGCAGCCACGCCTTCTGCCCGGCCCGGGTTCCCCCGGGTGGAACCATCCCCCGCACCGCCTGTCCCGCGCCACCGCGCGCGCTGCGGACCTCGAGCGCCATGCGCGCCGCCGCCGCGCGTGGTGGCGCCGACCCGCTGGACCCGGCGCGCTATGCGGCGGCGCTGAGCGACGTCGTGTGGGCCGACAGCGGCGGGATCTCGCTCGACCGGTCCATCTCGTTCCTGGAAAGCGCCGCAAGGCTGGCGCAGGAGCCTTCCGTCGTGCTGGCCGACCTTGCCGGCGCGTACCTGGCGCGGGCGGAGGTCCGCCAGGCGCCGGAGGACCTGTTTCGCGCGCTCGACGCCGCTACGCGTGCCGCGGAGATGGCGCCGCAGAACGCGGTCGCCTGCTTCAACCGCGCGCTCGCGCTGGAGTACGCCGGGGCGGAGCGGAACGCCGCGACGGCGTGGGAGCGGTGCGCGGCCCTGGACGGCGAGTCGGGGTGGGGACGTGAAGCGCGGCAGCGGGCCCGTGCGCGTGCCGCCGCCACCGTCGCCGAGCGCCCGGCACGCCCGTCGCCCGGCGGTCCGGGCAGCCGCGTGGATGCGTTCGTGGCGGCGGAGCCGGGAGCGGCGCGGGTCTACGGCTGGGGCGAGGTGCTCGGCGCGTGGGGGGACGCCGTGCTGCGGGGCGACTCCGCGGCCGCGCGGCGGCAGCTGTCGCTGGCCGGTGCCATCGGCGACGCGCTCGCCCGGCGCGGGGGGGATCGCACGCTCCTGGACGCGGTAGCGGCCATCGCGTCCGCGCGTGGCGGCGACGCAGTGCGCCGGCTGGCGCGGGGACACCAGGCGTACGCGCAGGGACTGCGGGCGTACGAGGAGGTGGAGCGCACCGCCGCGGCTCCGCATCTCGCGAAGCTGCGGGCAGTCCAGCCGCCTTCGGTCGCGCTGCTGGGGTGGGCGAGGCGGCTGGACGGGCTCGTCCTGCTGGCGCGGGGCGACTACGGGGGCGCCGAGGCACGGCTCGCGGCCGCCGCCGCGGAGGTAGACACCCTGCGGCACCCGGCGCTGGCGGCCAGCCTGCACCAGACCCGGGGCACCGCACTGCTGCGCGACGGCCGCTTTGAGCAGGCGCGCGACGCGTGGACCCTTGCCCTGCGGCACTTCCACCGCGCCCGCGAGGGCGAGAACGCGGGGGGCACGCGCTACCTGCAGGCCGACGCGGAGTTCTTTCTGGGCGCGCCCGAGGCGCACGCCACCATGCACCGCGCGCTCATGGAGCTGCGGACGTTTCGCCGCTCGTTCTGGCTGCACACGTCCCTCACCGTGCTTGCGATGGAGCTCGCGGGCGAGGGGCTGCCCCACGCGGCGCTCGCGGTCTCCGACGAAGCGCTGGAGGTGGCACGGGCCACCGGAACGCCCATGTACGAGGCCGAAGCACGCCTGCGGCGCGCCCAGCTGCTGGTGGCGCTGGGCCGGCGGCGCGAGGCGGAGGGCGACGTCGCCGGCGCGGAGCCGATCGTCGCCGGGCTGGCGGGCGAGCGGCGGGGCTGGTTTCGGGGCGACCTGCACGCCGCCCGCGCCTTTCTGCTGCTGCGCGACGATCCCCGGCGGGCGGCGGCGGAGATGGATTCGCTGCTGGCCGTACCCGGCGCGGCGCGGACCGAGCCGCGCATCCTTCTGGGCCTGCTGGGGCGCGCGCAGGCCCGCCTGGCCGCGGGAGACGCCGGCGGCGCGACGGCGGACCTGGATTCCGCGACCGTCCTGCTCGCGGACCAGGGAGAAGCCGTGACCACGCCGCTGCTGCGCTCCTCCATCCTGGACGCGGCCAAGGCGACGTTCGACCAGCTGGTGATGCTCCGGCTGGCGGCCGGTGACACGCTGGGCGCGCTGCGGACGCTGGAGCGCGGGCGGGTTTCCCTGGGGCAGCGGCGCGCCGCCGCGGAAAGGAGCGAGCGCTGGTCTCTCCCCCACGGCACGGCCGCGCTGGACTACGCCCTGGTGGGTGACACGCTGCTGGCGTGGGTGGTGACGCCGCACACCGTGGTGCTGCACCGGCGCACGGTGGACCGCGCGGAGCTCCTGCGCACGGTGGAGCGGCTGCGCGCCGCCCTGGAGCTGCGGGCGCGCGACGCGGAGCTCAAGCCCCTTCTGGCCGCCGTCCACGACCAGCTGGTGCGGCCGGTGCGCGCCGCGCTTCCGGAGCAGGCGCGGCTCGTGGTGGTGGCCGACGGCGAGCTTGGCGACGTCCCTTTCGCCGCGCTCCATGACGTGGGTACGGGGCGGTACCTGGTGGAGTCGTACACCGTGCTCGCCGCGAGCAGCCTTCGTGACGTGGCCCGCGCGCCCGCGCGCCTGCCGACGGCCGCCCAGCCTGCCCTGCTGGTCGCCGATCCGGCGTTCGACCGGCTGGCGCACCCCGGACTTTCCCGCCTTCCCGGCGCGGCGGCCGAGGTCCAGGCCGTGGGCCGCCTGTACCCGGACACGGTGCGGCTCGACGGCCCGCGCGCGGACGTGCGGGCCGTTGCCGCCCGGCTGCCGCAGGCCGCGGCCTTCCACTTTGCCGGGCACGCCGTCTTCGACGACGAACGCCCCGCCCGCTCCTTTCTGCTCCTTGCGCCGGGACGGGACGACCCGGGCGGGGGGCGGCTCACCGCCGCCGCGCTCGGGGCGCTGGACCTGCGCGC
>DASQBH010000340.1:0-4553 GCA_035635315.1 Longimicrobium sp. | reverse complement strand
TTCGGCGCGTCCTCCGTGGCGGCGCGGCGGATGGGGGAGCGGGGGCAGATCTCCGGGCGCCGCAGGAGCGGCGAGGTGTTCCCGGCGGACGCCTCCATCAGCAAGCTTGAGGTGGGGGGCGGGCGCATCTACACCGCCGTGCTGCGCGACGTGACCGACCGCTTTCAGGCCGAGGAGGCGCTGGCGCAGCAGGCGGACGAGCTGGCGCGGTCCAACGCGGAGCTGGAGCAGTTCGCCTACGTGGCCAGCCACGACCTGCAGGAGCCGCTGCGGATGGTGGCCAGCTACACGCAGCTGCTGGCGCGGCGCTACGGCGGCCAGCTGGACGACGACGCGCACGAGTTCATCGGCTACGCGGTGGACGGCGTGCGGCGCATGCAGTCGCTGATCAGCGACCTGCTGGCGTACTCGCGCGTGGGCAGCCGCGGCGTGGCGATGGAGCGCGTGGACCTGAACGCCGTCCTGGACCGCACCAGGGACGTGCTGCAGACCTCGCTGCAGGAGGCGGGGGCGGAGGTGACCAGCGATCCGCTCCCCACGGTGCCGGCGGACCCGGTGCAGATGGGGCAGGTGCTGCAGAACCTAGTCGGCAACGCCCTCAAGTTCCGCGGCGAGGCACCGCCGCGCGTGCACGTGGGCGCGCGGCGCAGCGGGGCGGAGTGGGTGATCTCGGTGCAGGACAACGGGATCGGCATCGCGCCGGAGTACGCGCACCGCATCTTCGTCATCTTTCAGCGGCTGCACACCCGCGCCGAGTACGAGGGCACGGGGATCGGCCTGGCGATCTGCAAGAAGATCGTGGAGCGGCACGGCGGGCGCATCTGGGTGGAGTCCGAGCCCGGCCACGGAGCGACTTTCCTGTTTACCCTTCCCGCGGGAGACGGCGGCGAATGATGAATGGACGGCCGGCATCGCAGCCCATCGAGGTGCTGCTGGTGGAAGACAACCCGGGCGACGTGCGGCTTACGCGCGAGGCCCTGCGCGACGGCAAGGTGCACAACAACCTGTCGGTCGCTCCCGACGGCGTGGAGGCGCTCGCCTTTTTGCGCCGCGAGGGAAAGTACGCGGACGCGCCGCGGCCCGACGTCATCCTCCTGGACCTGAACCTGCCCAAGAAGGACGGGCGCGAGGTGCTGGAGGAGGTCAAGGCCGACCCTTCGCTGCGCAACATCCCCGTCGTCATCCTCACCAGCAGCGAGGCGGAGCGCGACATCGCCCAGGCGTACGCGCTGCACGCCAACTGCTACATCACCAAGCCGGTGGACCTGGACCAGTTCATCACGGTGGTCAAGTCCATCGAGGACTTCTGGTTCACCATCGTCAAGCTGCCCCCGGAGCCGCGGCCGTGACCGACGCGCCGGTCCGCATCCTCCTGGTGGAAGACAACCCCGGCGACGCCCGGCTGCTGCGCCTTACGCTGCAGGAGGCGGAGTCGCTGCGCTTCGACCTGGTGCACGCGTCGCGGCTGTCGGAGGCGCTGGACCAGGTGCGCGACGCTCCGGCGGACGTGGTGCTGCTGGACCTTTCGCTCCCCGACGCGCACGGGATGGAGACGGTGACGCGGATGCTGCAGGCGGCGCCCCACGTGCCCATCATCGTGCTGACGGGGCTGACGGACGAGACGGTGGCGATCGCGGCGGTGCAGGCGGGGGCGCAGGACTACCTGGTCAAGGGCTCGGTGGATGGGGGAACGCTGGCGCGTGCCATCCGCTACGCCATGGAGCGCAAGCGGCTGGAGACGGAGCGCGCCACCCTGCTGCGCAACGAGCAGGAGGCCCGCGCCGCCGCCGAGGCCGCCGTGAACGCGCGCGACGAGGTGCTGCGCATCGTGGCGCACGACATCGGCAACTCGCTGAGCGCGGTAAAGATCCACGCGATGGTGCTGGAGCGCACGCTTCCCGCCGGCGACGGGGAGGCGCGCAAGCGCACGGAGGCCATCCGCCACCTGACGCAGCAGATGGACCGGCTGCGCCAGGACCTGCTGGACGTGGCCGCCATCGAGGCCGGCCGCCTGAGCTTCGAGCCAGGCGAGACGGCGCTGGCGGAGGTGGTGGACGACGTGCTGGGGACGGTGGCGGGGATGGCGGGGGAAAAGGCGCTGCAGGTGGAGTCCTGCGTCTCTCCGGAGCTCCCCGCCGTCTGGGCGGACCGGGAGCGGCTGCACCAGGTGCTGGGGAACCTGGTGGGCAACGCGGTGAAGTTCACCCCCGCGGAGGGCCGCATCCGGGTGAGCGCCGTGCGGGAGGAGGATGAGGTGCGGGTGGCGGTGGAGGACACGGGTCCGGGGATCCCCACGGAGCACCTGGAGAACGTCTTCGACCGCTTCTGGCAGGCGCGCAGCACCCGCCGCGCGGGCGCCGGGCTGGGGCTGGCCATCGCCCGCGGCGTGGTGGAGGCGCACGGCGGCCGCATCCGCGCCACGAGCGAGGTGGGGCGGGGGACGACGTTCGAGTTCACGCTGCCGGTGGCGTAGGCCCTCACCCGGGGGCCCTCACCCGCTCGCTCAGGCTCGCACCCTCTCCCGCAAGCGGGAGAGGGTATAAACGTCACGAAAACCCTCGCGGCGGTTCCGCGGTTCCGCGCCGCGCGCCACGCCGGCAACGTGCCGCGCCTCCGCACCACGGCCCGTCGGTGCACGCGAAGGTGAAGCCCCGCCGGGCGAGCTCCGCGAGCCCAGGGCGGGGCTTATGGCATTCATAGCCGCGGGGTTTACCCCGTGGTCCCCTCGCGACGGGACCCGTGGCGACGCGGCGCCATCCGCCGAACAAACCGGCCCGCCCCGGATCACTCCGGAGCGGGCCGCCGTTCATCATCACCCCTTCACCTCAATCCGCCTGCTGCGTCCGGGCCGTCCCGCACCCGCCGGAGCCCGACTCCAGCGAGAGCACCATCCGCCCCGCGCGGGGGATGCTGGACTCCATGCGGACCAGGAGGCGCCGCGCATCATCCGTAAAGTGCAGGTGGATGATGCCCTCGCCGCGGTAGCGGAGGGGGTCGTGCACCCGCATCTCCACGTGCACCGTCTGGAAGCGGCCGGCGGGGACCTGCGTGGTCTCGCGGCCGACCACGCGCACCCGCACCGGGGGGCGCGAGGCGTCGTAGTGGCGGGCCAGCGAGTACGTCTCGCCGGGCGCCAGCCGCAGGGTGCGCACGTAGTACAGGAACGAGAGCTCGTCCAGCGGCGCGTCGGTGCTCATGGCGCCGCCGCCGCCGGCCGCGGCGGACCAGCGGCGCGCGGCCGGGTCCATCCGCACGTCCTCGTCGCGCGTGGCCACGGGCGAGCGCTCGCGCTTGGTAAAGCGCCGCGAGCCACGGGCGGCCGTGTCGAACCACGAGCGGCTGCGGTCCTCGATCCCCGCCGGGCCCACGCGGCCGCGAAAGTCGAAGCGCAGCAGCACGGTGCCCGCGTCCGCCGGCTCCACCGCCATGGTCCCCGTGCCGATGCGCCCCAGCACGTTGCTGCCACGGTACACGCACGTCTCGCCGGCGGCAAAGGGGAGCGCCCCCTGCTGCCCCTGCGCGGGCGTCGCGCAGCCGAACAGCATGGCCGTGGCCGCGAGAACCATCTGCATCCCGCCGGGCATCCTCGTCATCGCGTGCATGCTCCATCGCCTCTTCCGGGGCGTCCACCCGGCGCGTGGATGCGCCGGATCACGCCTTCAGTCTAGCGGTGGAGCGGGCGGGATAAGGCGGGGATGGGACGGATACCCGTGTGGGGGAATCTTCGACTCCTGCCCCGTCCGCGCCGTCGAAACATTGCGGCGCGGCGTTCGTATCAGCATCCCACGACCTGCGGAAGGCGTGGCGGGGAAAGGAGTTATCCCCGTACGCTTGCGCGGCGCGGCGGGCCGGCGGATACTTGTGGCGCGGCCCACCAACAGTTTCCCCTCCCTGTCAGGAGTTCTCCCGTGGACGATACCCACACGGCTCGCGGCGCCGGCGGCACCCCCGGCGGCATCCTGGAGTTCGTGATCGGCGTGGCGCTGGCGTGCGCCGGCGCCTACCTGCTCACCTCGCGCGTCACCGTGACGACGGGCTTCTGGCAGCTCTGGGGGCACAACTCGTTCGGACTTACGCTCATCCCGCTGCTGCTGGGGATCGGGATCATCTTCTTCAACGGCCGCTCGTTCCTGGGGTGGATGCTGGTAATCGTGGGCGCGGTGATCATCCTGGCCGGGATCATCGCCAACATGAGCATCTACTTTCAGCCCACCAGCCTGTTCAACACGCTGATGATGCTGGCGCTGCTGGCCGGCGGCCTGGGCCTGGTGGCGAAGTCGGTGCGCAGCCACTGACGAAGCCCGTCCGTCACGCGAAACAGCCGAGAGCGCGGAGAAGAAAGCTTTTTCTCCGCGCCCTCGGCTGTTTCGCGCGAACGCCGGGTCACGAACCGCACGTCGCGCAGAGCAGCAGAGAGGCTGTTGTCATCCCTGATCCCGAATCCGAAAATAGAGTGCGTGACTTCCTGAGGGAGGCGCCGCAGTAAACTCGGCCCTTTCCGGGAGCCCGGCGCGCCGACCGAAGGACCTCGCCAGAAGAAACGACGGGGCTGG
>DASQBH010000339.1:0-4013 GCA_035635315.1 Longimicrobium sp. | reverse complement strand
GGGGGCGCTCTGCACGTCCACGCGGCCGCCCAGGTACGCGGCGCGCTCTCCCATCCCGAACAGCCCCAGGCCCCGCCCTGCCGCGCGCACCTGGGACACGTTGAAGCCGTGGCCGTCGTCCTCCACCGTCACCAGCAGCCGGTCCGGCTCTCGCACCACGCGCACGGCCGCGCGGGTGGCGCCGGAGTGGCGCACCACGTTGGAGAGCGCCTCCTGCACGATGCGGTACACGGCCAGCGACGCCTCGGGCGGAAGCTCGCGGTCCGGCCGGTCGTCGGCGTCCAGCGACAGGTCGATCTCGGTGATCTCGCGGATGGAGCGCACGTGCGACTCGATGGCGGGGATCAGCCCCAGCTCGTCCAGCGCGGGGGGGCGCAGGCCGCGGGCGAAGCGGCGGACGCCTTCCAGCGCGTGGCCGATCTCGCGGCGCATGTCCTCCAGCGGCCCGGCGACGGCCTCGGAGTCGCTGGCGTTCTTCACCACGCGGATGCGGATGAGCAGCGCCGCCAGCAGCTGCGCCGTCTCGTCGTGCAGCTCGCGGGCGATGCGCTTGCGCTCCTCTTCCGCCGCGTTGAGCGCCGTAGCGGCGACCTCGCGCAGGCGCTCGCGGTTGGCGGCGGCGGAGTCGAGCATGCCGTTGAAGGTGCGCGTGAGCCGGTCCAGCTCGCGGTCGGCGATGGGCGACAGCGGCACGCGCGCGTCCAGGTCGCCGCGGCGCACGCGGGCGGCGGTGCGCTCCAGCGCGTCCAGCGGGTGCAGCGCCAGCCGCAGGATCAGGGCGTTCACCAGCACGGTGGCCACGATGCCCAGCCCCGCCATGGCGCCCACCAGGTCCAGCGTGGACGCGTCCGGGTGCCGCCGCACGTAGTCCGCGGTGACAAAGCTGCCCACGATGGTGCCCACCAGCACCAGTGCGGCGTTGGCCAGCAGGATCTTGTAGAACAGCGGCACCCGCAGCAGCCACTGCACCAGGCGGGGCAGGCGGCCGGGAGGGTGGGGGGGGGAGGGCTGGACGGGGTCGAGATGCATGGCCGGACTCTACTCGGGCGGATGAATCCGCGGCTGGAACAGCGGGAAGCCCCGCAAACTACGCGGGGCTATGATTACATGGAATCCGCCTCCAGAGCGCGGATCAGGGTGCCGTCGCGGTGGTGTGCTTCCTGGTTCAGCACGTAGTCCCGCACGTACGGCAGCCCGCGGCGGGAAAGAGTGAACGCGCCGTATGAACCCTGCCATTTGAACGCGTTACGGTGTCCCAGCACGTGCGTGACCAGATGTGAGGACGCGCCCTTCATGTGCCGCACCAGGTCGGCGATCGTGATGGTAGGCGGATAGCGCAGGAGCACGTGTACGTGATCCTCGACGCCGCCGATGGCGATCACCTCGCACCTGAGATGCGACGCCTGGTGCTGGATGCCGCCGTAGATGTGTGGCCGGAGCTCGGGCGTGATCAGCGGCGCGCGCCTCCACGTCGACCACACGATGTGCGCATACAACTCCGTACGTGAGTGTCGCATGATTTCGCCTGGTTGAAGTGATAGCCCCGCGCAGTTTGCGGGGCTTCCCGCTTTTCCAGCCGCGGATTCATCCGCCCATCTCTGCGCCATCCACATCACACCTCACCCGGTCCACACCACCGGCCTCGCCTCCTTGTCGCGCAGCAGGGCGACGATGCGTTCCAGCCAGCGCCGGTCCACCTCGTCGAACGCCGCGGGGAGGGTGCTGTCGACGTCGAGGACGGCGATCAATTCGCCGCGGGCGCCGAAGACGGGGACGACGATCTCCGACGCGGAGGCGGAGTCGCAGGCGATGTGGCCGGGAAAGGCGTGCACGTCATCCACGACGATCGTCTCGCGCCGGGTCGCGCAGGCGCCGCAGACGCCGCGCGCGAAATCGATGTCCAGGCACCCCAGTGTGCCTTGATACGGCCCCACCAGCAGCCGCGTGGGCCCCACGCGACGGTAGAAGCCCGTCCAGAAGTAGTACGGAAGCCCGTGGTGCAGCAGGCACGCGATGCTCGCCATCGCCGCTATCAGGTCCGGCTCGCCCGCGAGCGTCGCCTCGATCTGCGCGGCGAGGGTGGCGTAGCGCTCCTCCTTGGCCGCCGCGTCCATCCGCAGCTCCCCCGTCTTTTCCGCAACCAGCGTGTATTCCGCCATCTGGGTTCTTTCTGCTCGTACGATGATGCGCGTCGCCGCATCCTCCCCAAAATGCGGATGGCATCCTGTCCGCATTCCTTCTGCAAAATGCAGCCGCGCGCCCGGCCACGGGGCCGGGCGCGCGGGGACAAAGCTAACAGTGGGGGGCCCTGTCTCGCACCAGGGCGCGTGTCACACGTCGACGGGCGTTTCTCGCTGGGGACGGACGGGGGTGGGGCCCAGCTGCACCAGCGGTTTGCGAGTCACGCGCCCCCGGTCGTCCTGCTGGTACATGTCCTCCCAGGCGTGCGCGTTTGCCCGGCGAAAGTAGCGGTCGACGTCCGTGGCATAGAGCTCCGGGCACTTCTCGCAGAACGTGTGCGCCAGGGCAGGCTCTGCCAGTGCGCGCTGCGGGTTTGCCGAAAGGCGGCGCAGCGCGCGGTACGCGGGCGAGTTCCACACCGCCCACACCCCGTCGTCGAACACATTGCCCAGCTCCCGCCGTTCGGCATCGCTCCCCTCCGTGTACTGATGGGCCTGCCGGTGGCAGGCGCAGGGAAGTGCGCCCCCGTCATAGCGCACGAGGATGGACATGAACGGCTTCATGCACCGGGGCACCACCCGGCGGCGCAGCGGCCCCGACGTGTTCAGCACGTCTCCGGACGTGTCGGTGACGTTGTGCAGGATGCCCCACATCTCCGTGAACAGGTCCACGCCCCACGAACGAAAGAGCCCCCGCGCCTGCCCCACCTGTGCCACGTTGTGCCGGTACTTGATGTATTGCACCTCCACCCGGGGATACACGCTCCCCAGCTCGCCCCGGATGCGCAGCAGCCGCTGCAGGTTTTCCATCACCAGCGCCAGCTTTCCGCCCACCCGCGTGCGCCCGTACATCTCCTGGGTAAGCCCGTCCACGCAAACCCGAAGGTGCGTCAAGCCGCTCTTCACGATGGAGCGCAGGCGCTCGTCGGAAAGGCCGAAGCTGAAGTTGGTGCTCACGTGGGAGTTGATGCCCGCCTCCCGCGTGACACCGCAGATCTCGTCCAGGTGCGGGTGCATCATGGGATCGCCCACGTAGGACAACGACACGGTCGCCGTGCGGCCGGCCAGCTGCGACACCACCTCGCGGTACCGGTCGATGGACATGACCTGCCCCGCCCGGAACCGCTGCGCGTGCAGCCCCTTGCTGGACGTGTCGGAGGGGCGCGCGTGCACGCACATGGTGCAGCGCAGGTTGCACAGGGGAGAGATGTCTACCTTGGCCAGCACCGGCCAGGCGCGCATCACCTCCCGCCGGAGGGCAAACTCGGTGGTGGCCAGCAACAGGTTCGCGGTCTTGCGGGCGGTCAGGTTTTCCGTCAGCCAGCTCGCGTGTCTCCAGATGTTGGGAATCGACCGGCTCGTTCCGCTCGAAGGAGGAAGGGGGTTGTGGTGTTTCATGGAGGCCCCGGGGAATCGAAGAGCATGAATGCGGAGCAGGACCCGGCGAACGTGACAATATGGCTCAGTCTGAACGGCCCATGCAACGGTTTTGTCTGAATGGGCGCGGGGGTACTACGCCTGTTCGCGGGCAGGGCGTTGACCCGTTCCTTCTTGTGGTGTGCCTGGGTCTGGGATGCGCGCCATCCTCGCCTGACGCCGGATGAAGATCGCCGCGGCCACCACATGCCCCACGGGCGTCGCGAATCGCACGCCCCGCACGGTGATATGGACAGCGGGAGGTGGGTGCGCCGGGGGCGCACGGGGGGGAGCGGGGAATAGCCCCGCCGGGCGAGTGGGCCCGGCGGGGCTGTCTTTTCAATGTCCGTTCTACTGTCCGTTGCTTGTGCAAAGACGCTGAGTTCGGCGGTGGGGTTGTGCAGGTTGCGCGCGCAC
>DASQBH010000338.1:0-2389 GCA_035635315.1 Longimicrobium sp. | reverse complement strand
CCGCGGCAGCACGCGCTCCAGCCGCAGCCGCAGCCACTCCTGCCGCACCTGCGCCTGCTCGCGCAGGGTGCCGAAGGGACGCTCCGGGGCCGGCTGCGCGGCGGCCGGGGCGGCGAGCAGGGCGAGGGTCAGCGCGAGGCGAAGGCGCATGGGAGTGCGAGAGTGCGAAAGTGAAAAGCGGGATGGAGTCTAGGGGGAACCGCGGTCCATCGGCAAGAAAATCGGAGTTTGCCGGCGGTCAACGCACCTGCGCGTCTGCAACCAGTCCGCGCAGGCGGACCTGGTGACGTTCCAGCCGCGGTTGCAACCGCCAGGGACGATGCCGGCGGAGCGCTCGATCGGCCGATTCCACACCTGATTGTGGAACCGGGATTGCAGTACCACAGCCGAGTGTAGATGCAGATCCCGGTGCAGGTTTACGCCATCCCTCATCCGTTTCCCGAATGGATGGCGAAGAAGATGGCGAACATATTGCATAAGGACGTGGACGGGGTAAACGCCCGCGATCTACCCGCACGAGGCCGTTCGATGACCGCATCCGCCGTGACCCGCCCCGAACGCACGCTCCCCACCGGGGCGCGGCTGATCGCCCTGGGGCCGCAGGCGGCCCACGCCGTCCGGGTGCTCGCCACCGCCAGCGAGGGCGCCGCCCTGGCCGCGCTGCTGCCCCCCGACGGCGAAGACCCGTCCGACGCCGTGGCGCGCGACGCGGCGTCGCTGGCGGAGCGGATCGCGGCGCACGTGGTGGATGCGCCCGGCGCGCCTTCCGCCGAGGCGCTTGGCGCGGCGGCGGCGCGGCTGCACGGGTCGATGGAGCGGCTGCGGCGCGCCCTGCCGCCCTCCGCTGCGCAGCAGCTTCCCCGGCCGGACGCGGCGCCGCTGGCGCTGGCCTCCGAGTGGCTGGTGGAGGCGGCGCTGGAGCACCACGGCCACGCGCTCATGCTGCTGACGCATCCCCGCTACGAGATCGTCGCCGGCATCCGCGCGCTGCACCCGGCGGAGGCGCTGGCGCGGGCGGCGGAGCGCGTGCTGGCCACGGCGGAGACGTGGGCCGCGCACGACCCGCTGCTGGAACTGGAGGTGGAGGCGGCCTACTGGTACGGCGAGCGCTGGAGCGCGGAGGACGACCAGGGCGATGCGGGGCTGCGCTCCGTGCATCGGCGGATGGAGTGGGCGCTGGCGGAGCGGCCGACGCTGGCGCACGGCGAGCCGATCCTGGCCGCGCTGCTCGCCGGGGACGAGGGCGCGTGCTGGCCCGCGGCGCGGCGGACGGCGGCGCGGGCGCTGCTCCAAACCATCCCCGGCGCCTTTCAGGTGCTGCTGCGGGTGGACGACGAGATCGCCATCGTGCGGTCGCTGCTGGACGGCCGCGAGCTGCGCATCCGCGACCCCTACGGCGAGGTGCACCCCGGCCGGGTGATGCTGGGCCGTGCGCTGCCCCTGGACGCGCGCGAGCACGTCTTTACCCTCTCCACCGAGCTGGTCACGGTGGATGCACCCGGCGACCTGCGCGCGCTGGAGGCGGACCTGCGCGCCTTTGCCGCGCACCTGCCGCTGGCGGCGGCGCTGGAGGCGACCATCGCGGACGGGCTGTTCGGCGCGCGCATCCCGCGCATCGTCGCGCCCGCGGCGGACCCGGAGGACGCGCTGGGGCGGATCGAGGAGCTGCGCGGCGTGCTGCTGGAGCGCGGCCTGGCGCGGACGATGCCGCCGGTCGACATCCCCCGCATTCCGCGCCTCGCTTCCGGCGCCGCCGTGGACCTGCTCGCCATCCCCGTCGACCCCGTGATGCGCGGCTGGATCACCGCGCTGGCCGACGCCTCGGAGGACCGGCCGGAGCGGCGGACGCGCACCCGCGAGCCGGAGGAGCGCTACGGGACGTGAGGCCCTCACCACGGGACCTCACCCGGCTCGTTCCTCGCCTGCCCTCTCCCGAAAACAGCGCGGGAGAGGGGATAAACGTCGCGACGGGGTGCGGTGCGTTTCCTCCGGATAATCACGAGGAGCGGGAGCGGACGCGCAGGGGCCGACTCTATCCCGGGCGGGTAAACCCGCGGCTGGAAGAGCGGAAAGCCCCGCAAACTGCGCGGGGCTTCAACTGCACGGGTGCTGAGGGTGTGCACAGGGCCGGCATGCGGCACGAACGGTCCGCGCAGGCAGACATTACGTTTTCCCAGCCGCGAATTCATTCGCCGGCGGGCGGCCTGCACAAAGGCACGATCAAACGCGCGATCCGCATCGTGCGGTGTTGCCGCCGGCCTCGTCCCGGGCGGGTGAACCCGCGGCTGGAACTGCGGAAAGCCCCGCAAACCGCGCGGGGCTTCAACTGCGAACAGCCACTCCGCGCAACCGCTCTGGCATGCTCGCCGTGGGCTGCCAGACGCTCTGT
>DASQBH010000337.1:0-2091 GCA_035635315.1 Longimicrobium sp. | reverse complement strand
GAGCGGAGGACGAAGACGCCGGCGATGGAGGCGACCAGCCCCACGGTAATGGCGAACAGGGGGAGCGATACGGCGGCGATGCGGTTCTCGTATCCGCCCAGCGTGGCCTCCGTCATCCCCACCGCGATGGTGGCGATAACGGCCGCGACGCAGCTCTCGAACAGGTCGGCGCCCATCCCCGCCGTGTCGCCCGCGCAGTCGCCCACCAGGTCGGCGATGGTGGCGGGGTTGCGGGCGTCGTCCTCGGGGATGTCGGTTTCCGTCTTTCCCACCAGGTCCGCGCCCATGTCCGCGGCCTTGCTGAAGATGCCGCCGCCCACGCGGGCAAAGAGGGCGATGCTGCTGGCCCCCATGGCGAACCCGCTGACGATCTCGGCGAACTCGCGAAAGCGGATCTCCTCGTACACGCCGGGCCGGCGGATGCCCATCAGAAAGAGCAGCCCCGTCCCCACCACCGCCAGCGAAGCCACGGCCAGCCCCGCCACCGCCCCGCCGCTGAACGCCGTCCGCAGCGCCGCCGGCAGCCCGGGGTACCGCGCCGCCTCGGCCGTGCGCACGTTGGCCCGCACCGCGGCAAACAGGCCGCTGAACGCCGCCAGCATGGCGCAGAGCGCCCCGCCCACGAAGGCGCTCGCCGTCCGGAAGCCCGCGGCAAGGAAAAGGAGGAGTGCCGCCGCGATGACGAACGCGGCCAGCACCACGCCCACGCGCCGGGCAAAGGCCAGCGCGCCGGACTGGATCTGCGCGGCAAGCGCGCGCATCACCTCGTTCCCGGGGGGCAGCCTGCGCAGCCGGTCCCAGATGAAGAAGGTGACGCCGAGCCCCAGCAGGCCCAGGATCCAGAGCCAGTCGGTAAGGAGAGTCAGGTCCACGGAGGCGCCCCACAGGCAGGAAGTGGGCCGGGAGAACGGACGCCGCGCCGGCGGAACGCGGTCCGGAAGGCTAAGTGGAAGTGGATAAAGTGCGTTAGTGCGTCAGTGCGGAAGTGCGTGAGTAAAGGCGGCAGATCGTCAGGTTGCGGACGCGCAGGTGCATGGGACGCCGCAAACCGCACGGCCGCCGAGTCCGCGCAGGCGGACTTTGCGTAGTTGCAGCGGCGAATTCATTCGTTCCTGCAGGCGGACGGCACGTCACCCGTCCAGCTCCGCAAACCTTATTCGCCCCGCGGGCGGACGCCGCATCACCCGTGTCGCGGTCGGAATCCTCCGCTCCGGACGCCGACTCGGATCACGCGAGAATCGGCCACCGCCCTCCCAGCCTACCACTCACCGACATCCCCACTCCCGCACTAACGCACTTTCAGTTGTTGCACGCGTCCATCGCGGCCTCGATGCCGTCGCGCATCCAGATCTCCACGCCACGGATCAGGTCCGGAAAACGCTCTTCCAGCGCCTTGCGGTCCGTGCGCGGCATGGGCGAGAGCACCCAGTCCGCCAGGTCCGCCTGGGGCGGCTTCTGCCCCACGCCCAGGCGCAGGCGCGGGTAGTCGCGGGTGCCCAGCATCTGCTCGATGCTCTTGAGCCCGTTGTGCCCGCCCGCGCTGCCGCTGGGGCGAAAGCGAACGCGGCCGGGGTCCAGCGCCACGTCGTCCACCACCACCAGCAGGTCCCGCGTAAGGTCCAGCGCGCCCATCCGCTTGAGCGGCACCAGCACGCTGCCGCTGCGGTTCATGTAGGTGAGCGGCTTGATGAGGCGAACCTGGAACGGCTCCACGCGGGTGGTAGCGTTTGCCTGGTTCTTTTCCGCGCGGAACTTGGGGATGCCCCAGCTCTGCGCCAGGGCATCCAGAAACCACCACCCGGCGTTGTGCCGGGTGTTCTCGTACTCGCGGCCGGGGTTTCCCAGCCCCACGATGACCTTGGCCCCGGCCACGTCCTCCCCCCGTGATGCGGAGAGGAGCGCCCGAAGGCGCTCCAGCACTCCCGCGATGAGCTACTCCTCGTCCGTCTTGCGGGCCCGCAGCACCTCGGGCTCCGCGGGGGCCTCCTCGGCGTCCAGCGCCGACTCCGCGGCCGCCGACGCCACCACCGACGCGATGGGGAGCTCGGCGTCCTGGAGGAACTTGACGCCCTCCACCGCCGGCACATCGCC